>DALTVZ010000098.1 GCA_029987315.1 Methanocorpusculum sp. | reverse complement strand
GGTCACACTCTTTCAAATCGATAGAGGTGCAAAGACCCCAGCAGTCTTCTTTCTTAAACTCTGCAATGACCTCTGCATCAGTCATGTGGTTAGCTGTCATCTGTTTCATAGATAAAGTCCTTCCATCGTGGCATGACAGCGGCCATGTAAGGCCGCATCCCGCCTCAGACAGAATTCTGCCTGGGGCTTCATCTATGAGGTTTAGCACCGTATTTTCCCATCACAGGAACCCGGCTTATTTACTCTCTACAGCACACGTTGGATAGTACTATGTCAGCAGTACAGCATTTAAATCTTTCTCTCAAAAAAATCCACGTATAATAGTCAGATTCGACTTCTGCTGGCTTATTTTTGTTATTTCAGTCATCTGCGACCTTTATTGGCATGAAATCACAATCTGGTCGTTTATAGGTCACAAAATCAAAATCGGCACGATTAAACGTGAATAAAAAAAACACGCCATTTCAGGCGGTGCGCCCTACAAAAGTGAGGGGTTTTGGGTAGCAATTTTTCGATATTCAGATACTCATTTCACAACTTGAATGATAGGCTGATATGAAAATAATATTGACAAAACCAACATTTCAAGCTTAGGAAAGCATCTGAAAAGAAAAAAAAGATATTTAGAGTAACCGGTTCAGAGACTCGATCTCTACCCGGTCAATTCCCGGGATCTGGGAAAACAGAGCTTCGATCTTGTCGCCTGCTCCTTCGTCATCCTCAGCAACCATGGCAATCTTAATTGAAGAAAGACCGAATCCGATCGGTTCGACTTTCATATCTTCGATACCAGATACTGTTGCTCTGATGTGTGCTTGAAGCTTTTCAAGATCAACTTCCGGTGATTCCGGCATGATTTTCAGAATAACAACAACTTCACCCATGGACTATTCAGAGCCCCTGGAACCCGCACTTCGGGCAGGTGTATTTAACACTCTGTCCTCTGCAGCGTGCACAGCGATAAATCATTTCTCCACAGTCCGGGCATTTAAACTCAGTTGCGCCGCGCTCTGCGAGCGGGGCATTGCATGATGTACATTTTATAGTTGCCATACGATCAAACTCCTTAGTTAATTAGCGTCCGATTATTATAAACGTGTGGCTTGGAAGTATTTCCGGACAGTACCTGGGACCCTTCCGTTGATAATATCTGCCGACACACCATTTTGTCCCAAAATAGACTGAAACGAGGGATCCACGAGATCTGGGCCAGAATCAATTGATTTGATCACCAACAAATAAGAGCTAAGTTCCCCTGCGACCCATGCTGCAATCGAGTCGGATGTTATATCCCATGAATGGGGAAGAGGATTTGATTTTTGCAGAATACGTTTTGGAAGAAGGATCATAGGTTCTTCAGAAAGCGACAATTCGGTGGTAACTGGATAGCCAAACGTGGACAGGTATCTGCCGTATTTGTCCATCGCATCAATAGCTTTCCAGTGGGCAGTATTATCGTCTAAGTCTTCTTCCCTGACGAAATCTGCAAAGACCCCACCACCGGGCACGATAAGTATTGGCATCATTGGGATCTCACTGAGCACTTCCCCCGCGATATCCATCAGACTCCCGCCGAATTTTATCACCATCCCGTTCGCCATATACTAATACTATGACGTGAATAAAGAAAAATCAATATGAAAAGGCTTGCTCTTCTCCTTTTACTTCTTGCACTGTGTATATCCCCAGTTTCGGCATTCGATATTGTTGAGTTCTGCCCAGACGGATATGCATCAGGTGACGGAGATGAGTATTTCATTCTTGAGGGAGTGGGAAGCCTCGCGGGCTGGACGATAACTGATGGTGAGGGTGTTCTCTCGTTTCCTTCAGGCGCCGTGTCGAACGGGCGCATAGTGGTGGCGCGAAGTGCCGCGGCCTATTATCAGATCCATAACTCCCTCCCAAATTATGAGGTCATTGAAAGCGGCACAACACCAAATATTCCAATGTCTGGAAAATTTCAGATGGCAAACACTGGCGATACACTTTCACTTCTTTCACATGGAACTGTTGTTCAAACAGTATCTTGGCCAGATGAACTAGCCGCATCGAATGGCAGGGTACATGTTTATTCTAACGGTGTGTGGGACGAACGGATATACAAGATCGGTCAGAGCCGCTTTTATCCAGAAACCTTCAACGCAGATTCAGTCACTCTGTTTGTATCACCTGACTGTTCGTATAGTGCCGTGATCGATGTTATTCGCAAATCGACTGATACACTACTCATATCCATGTATGAGTTCACTCATGCGGATATTGCATGCGAGGTTGCTTATGCCGCAAACAGGGGAGTGAAGGTGACGTTGCTACTTGAGGGAGGCCCCGTGGGAGGCATCTCTGAAGATCAAAAAGGAGTGATGAATTATCTGACGAAAAATGGAGTTTCTGTCTGGACTATCAATAGTGAAGGCAAGTTCCCGGCAAGATATCGATATCTGCATGCGAAATATTTGGTGGCAGATGATTACGTTACAGTAGTTCTCTCAGAAAATTTCAAACCGACCGGGATCCCGCTTACCGGAACCAAAGGAAACAGAGGATGGGGGACAGTCGTCCGGGATGCAGAGGTCGCAGAATATTTTACCGCGGTGTTTACCTCTGATATTTCCGGTTATGACATTCACTCATATGCGGCGGGAAACGAACCTCTCCCTAAAACGGAGACTGATGGAACGATCACTCCGCATTTTTCTGAAAAGACTCTTTATGATGTGATTATAACCCCGGTCATATCCCCGGACACAAGTGGTCTTGTTTCCGATTTGATCCAATTGGCAAAAAAGTCGGTCGAAGTTCAGCAAGCCTACATCTCACCCTATCCGGATGGGGAAAACATCTGGCTTGCCGAACTGCTCGATGCAGCTGGACGAGGGACAGAACTTCGTGTGATCCTTGACGGGATGTATTACAGTACCGATGGCGCAACAGACAATGATGAACTCGTGGCAACTCTGAATAGACGTGGCGGCACTGTTTCTGCAAAACTCCTTTCTCCAGGATCATATCTTACAAAGATCCACAACAAAGGAATGGTTGTTGATGGTGAATATGTTCTTATCAGTTCAATAAACTGGAATTATAACTCTCCAAACAATAACCGTGAGGCAGGACTGATAATTCATAATACAGAGGCGGCCGAGTATTATTTAGCAGTGTTCTCCTTTGATTGGAATGGAGACTTTAACAAAGACCCGCTTTCGGCCGGTATAGGTTTTGACATTCGTTATCTTCTTGGCGGTGGTGTTGTGGCCCTTTTGATCGGCATCTTGATTTATCGGAGAAGGATATAAGAAAAACCGCAGATTGGAAATATACAGCAAATTTGCTGGCTAAGAGGTAAAGCTGAAATTACTGATTCACATAAAAATGAGATTGAGGCCAATCTCGTGCATTAAGGCCGGCGCCCGTTTATTTAAATCCTGTTGCTTCACGAACCTCGATCTCCTCCATTTCATCAAGGTAAGGGAGAAGTGCTTTGATATATATCCTAGGACCGACAGCGGTCTGGAGAGTCCCAGTCTCCAATATTTCTGCGAATAGCGGTTGTTTTTTCAACATTTTTTCGATGTTCGCACTAGGTCCTTCGATCTGTCTCATATGTTTCAGCATATTCTTGAACCATTCCTCGATCTCTAGAACAGGACGGAAATCCAGATCCATAAGCCGGTATTTTTCCACGTCGTCCGCGATATTTGATGTCTTCGCGATCTCTTCGTCCATATAGAGATATACATTGATCCGTTCGCGCTGTCGGATCTCCCGAAGCATCAGCAGATCGATCTCTTCACCTTGTGCGGGAAGATCAGTCATACCAGTCATGTATGTCGGTTACAACTATTAAAATCACACCAGAATTCTGATGTCTGACATGCTGTGTATGATGATCTCTTTTTTACCAGCATACGTATCCACGTTTCCGATCACTCTCACATGATCTCCGAGCAACAGAATAAGTTCGGTCCCTCCCTTTGGAATAAATACATCAACCCCAGAGACATTGACGATCAAATGGCCCCCAGTGCCGGTGATTTTTGTATCAAGCACGATACCCTCCAGATAAACGTGTGTTCCATCTGGTTTGTCATCCCGATAAGGGACAGCCCCACCGTCAGGAAACATGTACGTTGTTCCAATATACATCCCAGCAAGCAAAAGGACAACAATGATCATGATCCCTGCCGCGCGTCGTTCAGGGCGAGTCAGCATATTATTTCGTGTGTTTGTGTACCGACTCGGATTAATCTTCGTATACTGTCCCATTATGTTAGACAGAGCTACAGAAAGGGAGATTTGGTTCTAGTGCGTTCGAACATGAGTTGTTAAATATCCGATTTAGTTCAATCTATCACGAACTAATGTAGGAAAGCATTATATATTTTAAAGGTGATTATGTATTATGCAGAGAACAAACATGCCTAAATCGTGCCTCACGATTTTCCAGTTATTGGAACGCACAGGTTCTCAGACGCACAAAGATATTGTCTTGAGCACAGGACTTGCGCCACGCACAGTTCGATATGCGCTCAGGCGTCTGAAGGAAAATGGTTTGATCATCGAGAAGTTCAACTTCCGTGATGCACGCCAGGCGATATACATGCCAAAGATAACTCCAGCACCGGTTCAAGCATCGGCCTAAGAGTCACGCACGACCGTCTAAATAACACCTCACAAACTCACACTTTTTTTAATCGATTCTTTGGGCTGATTTTATCTTTACTGGAAATTACAGACAATTTTTCCATCATTTTATCCTCAGACATTTAGCGTTCCAGAAATTTCGATCACGCAAATAAAATCAGCTAAGTCGAAAAATATAGAGTCCCCAGTCAAACGTCTTAATTTATTTGCACGTCTAATAAGATACCAATGTATGCAAAACGGCTTGACAATTTACCCCCGTATCTTTTTGCTCAGATAGATGTATTGAAGGCACAGAAGCGTGCTGAGGGTGTTGATTTGATCGATCTTGGTGTGGGGGACCCTGATCTACCAACACCTAAGCATATTGTTGATGCGTTATGTGAAGCCGCTCGAGATCCAGCAACTCATCATTATCCTGACTACTTAGGGATGCTTGAATACAGAAAAGCAGTAGCAACATGGTATGATAGACGCTTTGGTGTCAAACTCGACCCGAAAAAAGAGGTCCTTGCACTAATTGGATCCAAAGAGGGAATTGCACACATCCCTGAAGCATTTGTGAATCCAGGGGATTATGTGCTTGCTTCAGATCCAGGGTATCCAGTTTACAAGACCTCTACACTCTTTGCAGAGGGAAAATGTCATCCGATGCCGCTTCTGGAAAAGAACAACTACCTTCCAGACTACTCCGCGATCCCAAAGGAAGTTCTCTCTGGCGCAAAACTGATGTTCATCGGGTACCCTAACAATCCGACTGGAGCAGTAGCATCTATGGACTTTTTTGAAGAGACCGTAGAGTTTGCAAAAGATAACAATATCATAGTCGTTCACGACAACGCCTACTCAGAGATCTCCTTTGACGGCTACAAATCTCCTTCATTCCTTGAAGCAAAAGGAGCAATGGATATTGGACTTGAGACTCACTCCCTCTCAAAAACATACAATATGACCGGCTGGCGTATCGGCATGTGTGTTGGAAATGCAGGGCTCATCGAGGCATTCGGGAGAGTCAAAACCAACATCGATTCCGGTGTCTTTGATGCGATCCAGCGTGCAGCGATCGCCGCTCTTACAGGGCCGCAGGATTGTGTCGCTCAGGCGTGCGCAGTATATCAGGAACGCCGCGACGCGCTTGTTACCGGTCTTCGATCACTTGGATTTGAGGTGACTGTACCAAAAGCCTCCTTCTATGTCTGGATGAAAGTACCTGACTCGGTCGAGTTCGTTGCAAAAATGATCAATGAAGCAGGTATCGTCGTAACACCGGGAACAGGCTTTGGAGCGTCCGGTTCAGGATACATTCGCTTTGCCATGACCCGTTCGGTCGAAAGAATAAATGAAGCAATTGTCCGCATGAACGAATGCGGCATACGAGGATAATATGAAACTTCCCGAATCACTATCTGTCAGTGGCGGCCACCTTTTCTGCGGGGGCGTGGACTGTATTTCTCTTGTGAAAAAATTTGGGACCCCACTGTATGTAACGAATGAAAATCACGTGACCGGTAACTTCCGACGCTATGAAGCGGCGCTAAAGAAGTATTCAGCCAACGTACAGTTACTTTATGCAGCAAAGGCAAATGAAAATCCGGTAATCATTCAGTCACTTGCACGCGAAGGAGCCGGTGCTGATATTTTCTCGCTTGGTGAGATGCGTGCCGCACTTGAAGCCGGAATCCCAGCAGAGATACTTCTTTTTAACGGCAGTTCGAAAACCGAAGCAGACCTTCGGGCAGCAATTGAAAAGGGCATCAAAATCTCGGTCGACTCTGTCGATGAACTTCATCAGATCGACGTCATTTCAAAACAGTTGAAGAAGACCGCCAAAATCGGATTTAGAGTCAACCCTGAAATTGATGTCCCCACTCATCCAAAAATTGCGACAGGTATCAAAAACAGCAAGTTTGGCATCCCGGCCGCCATGATCCTAGACGCATACCGTGAGGCTCTTTCCCTTGAAAATGTTATTCCCGTTGGGATGCACTGCCATATCGGATCACAGATCCTCGAGATTGAACCCTTTGCAATCGCATGCAAAGTCATCATGGATGTTGCTGCAGAGATAACAAAGATCGGCGTCAAACTTGAGTTCATTGATTTCGGCGGCGGTCTAGGTATCCCGTATCACCGTCAAGGAAACGTTGACAAGGCACCAACCCCCGAGGAATATGCGGCAGCAGTAATGCCAATATTCCTTGAAGGATGTAAAAATGCCGGGATCTCACCTGCGTTTTGGGTCGAGCCAGGCAGATGGATGGTTGGTGAGTCCACAGTTCTTCTAACTAAAGTCAACTCGGTGAAAAAGGTCCACAAAACGTTCGTGAACGTAGATGCAGGGTTCAATCTGCTGATCCGCCCGGCGATGTATGACTCCTGGCACGAGGTCGTTGTTGCAAATAAAGCAGACCAACCGGCAAAAGAAATCTATACCGTGACCGGCCCTATCTGTGAAACAGGTGACATTCTTGCAGCTGACCGGGCGTTACCCATTGTAGAAGTTGGAGATATAATCGCGATTCTTGATACAGGAGCATATGGATATGCGATGTCATCCCAATACAACTCCCGCCCACGATGTGCCGAAGTTCTTGTCAACAAAGACAAGGCAGAACTTATGCGCCGTTCTGAAACCTATGAAGAAATGACCGCTTGTGTCGTCATTCCTTCCTGGCACAGGAACTAACAAATGCATTACGCGCTTGTCTCTGATTTGCTCACAAAAGAAGCGTTCGATGAGCGTGTAGAACAAAAAGCCGAGTCTCTCGGAGGTCTGGTGGACGAGGTCACGGCAGCAATGTTGGTTGTCGAAGAGCTTGGCCGAAGCCATATAAAAATCGGAGACATCACGTCCGCTCAGACATCCATAGTTTCTTTTTTTGGCAAGATCTTGGAGATCAAGCCTCCTCGTGAGTTCACTCGCGAGGGGGAACCGCCAGGTCTTGTTGCCTCCGTTGTCCTAGGTGACCCCACAGGAACAGTGGCAATGAGCCTATGGGATGAGCGGGCCGAAGCCTCATCCGAACTGGAAGTCGGCTCAGTTATTGAAGTCATCGCTAAACCTAGACTCGGAAAAAAAGAGGTGACCTGCCTTGCTCTTCGTGAGAGCAATGTGATCATAGTTGAAACAAAAAAACAACCCTTGTCCGAGGCCATGACCTCGCCTCTGGTTGGGAAAATATTGGTTACATTTCCTATAAAGGAGATCCTCCGACGGGATGGAACACCATCATCTCTCCAAGAATTCATCATTGGTGATGCCTCAGGCACGGCGCGGCTCGTCTGCTGGACGCCCGAGCTATTTTCTGAGGTGGGGGAGGGAATGTCTGTCTCGATAACCGGAGTACAGAGAAAGGAAGACGAGGGAATTGTTGAGTACGTTGTCTCAGACTCGGCAGAGATCAGCGTCCTGCCAAACGAGATCGAGGTCCTTTCAATCGATGCAGATGGTGTTACTGATGGATTAAATCCCGTTGTTTCAGGGGTAGTTACATCCGTTTCCGAGATCAGGACCTTCACCACAAGACGTGGAACAGAGTCACGTGTCAGAAATATACGTATATACGGATCTTCCAAAAAAAATATGACCAATGTTGCGATCTGGGGGGATGCTGCTGATGATCTGTTTTTACCAGGAGATTTGGTACAGGTGATAAACAGCTTTGCCAAACTGAATCGTTATGGGGAGCTCGAGCTCTCAGTTGGACGCGGAGCGGCGATCAAACCCCTCCCCACACAAGGTGAGATGGTATTTGTATCTGGAATGGTGATACCGCGACCTGAGGGTCTCTCGCTTGATGACGGAAAACATGTCTGGATACTTCTCACAGATGAAACCCTACTGCCCGGGACCACTATTGATGTCGAAGGTTACTGCCGAAACGGGCGGATAGAGGTTATGAACCTTGCACCACATCAAACTGATACGGACTCTCTGGTCCGCCGTCTCACCTCACTCCTATAATCCTAGTTTGTCAGTGATTTTCCGTTTGGCGTATTCAACAAACGCTCTTTTGCATTCAGGAGACTTGATGAAGTCATACACGACCTGATCGATTATAGGCTTGATTAGGGGATTATTTGCGATCTCCCCTGCCATTTCCAGAAGAGCATTTTTGTATTCAGAGTTATCGTTTCCGGTCATAGCGGTACATGGGTCAAGGGCGAATATAAGAGTATCGAAGAGGTGCAAAATGCCGGAAATTTTGCAAAAATAAATAAGCAGCTCACTGAGAGGGGAGGGTGTTTTTCAAAAATATCGGGGCACTATCGCACCGCGCGGTTAGGGGTTTATATGGCTCGGTGTTGAAGTATTAGTATATCTGAATAAACAGGAGCACAAGAAGATATGACAGCACTTGAAATTGAAGACATCCCAGGAGTGGGACCGGCAACATCTGACCGACTCCGTGAGGCAGGATACATCACAGTTGAAAGTATCGCTACCGCAACACCGCTCGATTTGGCAGAGGCAGCTGAACTTGGGGAGTCTACCACAAAGAAGATCATCAAAGCTGCCCGTGAGATGGCAGATATCGGCGGGTTCAAGACCGGGACCGATATTCTTGCACGTAGACAGGACATTCTTAAACTGAAGGTCCTTGTTCCCGAGATCGATGAGTTGTTTGGCGGCGGCCTTGAATCACAGGCGATCACCGAACTCTATGGTGAGTTTGGCTCTGGAAAATCTCAGATCGCTCATCAACTTGCGATCAACTGCCAGCTTCCGCAGGAACTTGGCGGACTTTCCGGCAGCTGTCTGTACATCGATACGGAAAATACCTTCCGCCCCGAACGTATCGAGCAGATGGCCGAAGGACTGGAACTTGCAGACCTTCCAGAAGGCTACACCCTTCCATCAGCTGAAGAATGTCTTGCAAATATTCATGTGGCGCGCGCCCACTCATCGGATCATCAGATGCTGCTGATCGACACGGCTCGTGAACTTTCCAATGAACTGGCATCAACCAGTCTTCCGGTGAAACTTATCATCATCGACTCCTTGACCGGTCTATTTCGATCAGAATATGCCGGCCGCGGAGCACTTGCAGGCAGACAGCAAAAACTCAACCGGCATATGCATGATCTCTTTAAACTGGTCGATGACTTGAACGCGGTCGCTTTGGTCACAAATCAGGTGATGTCAAACCCCGGACTTATGTTCGGCGATCCGACTAAGCCTATAGGAGGAAACATTGTAGGCCATACAGCAACTTTCCGCGTCTATTTGAGAAAGAGCAAAGCCGGCAAACGTATTGCAAGACTGGTGGACAGCCCCAACCTTCCGGAAGGAGAAGCAACTTTCATGGTCGAAACCGCAGGTATCAAGCCCTGCTGACCCAAATATTATTTTTAATATGCTGAAAGCATTCATCACCGATATCGACGGCACATTGACAGACGACCGGCGCAGACTTTCAACAAAAGTTGTTGATGAAATGCGCAGAATACTCGATAACGGAATTCCAATCATTCTTGCATCCGGAAATACACTTTGTTTCCTTGACGCCTTCTCTCACATGATTGGAACAGATGGTACGATCATCGCTGAAAACGGCGGGGTCTATCGCTTAGGATATCTTGGCCAAAAGCAGGTTGCCGGTGATCAGGATATTTGTCTTGCAGCCTATGAAAAAGTAGTTACGGAACTTCAACCAAAAGGCGATGATCTTCGTCTTTTCAGTATCAGATATCGAGACTCAGATATTGCATTTTCCCGGGATGCGCCAACAGAAGTCATAATGGAGATACTTAAGGACACACCTGTCGTCGTTATCGACACAGGGTTTGCTATTCACTTACAGGTCCCGGGGATCACAAAAGGGGCCGCATTTGAAAAATTGGCAGAGTTGATGGGGCTCGTCCCTGCAGACTTTCTGGTCGCGGGAGATTCGATAAATGATGTGTCGATGTTGAAGCTTGGCGGAGTCTCTGTTGTTCCGTCAAGTGCTTCACCTGAAGCAAAAGATGTTGCAGACATAATCATGGAAAAAACGTTTGGCGAAGGAACGGCCGCAGCTCTTCGAAAATATTTTTAAAAAAATTGAATGAAGTATTGAAAATCATTCAACGAAGCATATATCTGTCGACCACAATGAAGTCCGTTATGTCCTTCACTGCTTCAAACGGCAGAGTGATCGCTTCATTTTCGATTTTATATCCGGTGGTATCGAAACCAGCATCAGGGCGAATAAGAAGGGCCTTCAACTGTCCAGTCGGCGCATCAAAGGTAACGTTTCTAATCTGACCGATGATCTTACCATCGGTGCTCATGACGCGCTTTCTGCGAATATTATGGGTAAACTGCTCACTCTGCATGGTTAATCAGTTTTAACGTGTGACAAGCTAGTATTTATCCGTTTGTATAAGGGCATCATTATAGTGAAGGGAATACCTGGATAATGTCTGAATGTGTCAAGATCCCCGCGGGTTTTCCATCCTCAGTAACGATGACCCGTCCAACATTCTCTTCCTTGAACTGTTTGATAACTTCATACAGCCGCATATCTCCAGGCATCGTTATCACCCTTGTTACCATCACCTCAGATACAAAGGCGGTTGTCGGCAGCTCGCGATCCAATGCCGAAACGATATCGGTCATTGTGACGATTCCAAGCAAAATTCCATTTTCAACAACCGGCGCTCCATGGATTCTTCTCTGCAGAAATGTTTTCATAGCATAAGCGAGCGTCATATCAGGTTCGAGTGAGATCAGCGGTGTGCGCATATATTCACGTATCTGTTTTTTCGGCAGAGAAGTCATCTCAGAGGTCGAGATAAGAAGGGCACTATTGATCTCATCCTTTCCAAAAACTTCTCCTTTGATAAGTAGTTTGTTCAATGGAGTTGGGCCGATGGTTATCGTATCACCAACATCAAATGAACGCACATTGCCGATGATCTTGATCAGGGCATGACACAGATCCGCGTGCGTAAGTGTGGTGAAAGCGATCTCATTCACGCGCACCCCTTCAACCTTTTCACCGTTTTTCAGGATTGGCACATCACTCTCAGAGTAATCCGATGAAACGTTCAGTTCTGTATATGCCCGCGCTGTGGGCTGATATCCGCCTTTCGGACCAGGAATACCGTCCACTAATCCAAGAACTTTGAGTGCCAGCATCTGATTTCTGACCGTCCCGGGATTCCTTCGAATGATATCTGCGATGATCTCACTCTTGATTGGATGCGAATATTGATGATAAAGCGAGATAAGAGTAATAAGGATATCTTTTTGAATTAGTGACAGATCCATACTTACTGATTCTTTCTGATTGCTATAGTAATAAACCAAATGGATTGGATGAAAAATGTACTTCGATAAAATCCCGACAGTTCCAACAGCAGACGAGCTGCTAGACCGCAGTTTCCGCCGTGCTTCTAAAAAGATGCGGGAAAAAACAAGTAAACGTCATGCAAATGAAGATTTCGTTAGGGCGATCACCCAGGCGACGCATGACAAACTGGTGGTAATTATCCAGAGTTTTCCCGAGTTTGAAGAGCTTCCGCCCTTTTACCGGGACCTGTGTGATATCTTATTTGGGATGGATGCCTTAAAGGTGAATCTTGGCATGGTGGGTTGGGCAGCAAAGAACGTGCGCGATGTGGGAAACAGCATCACAAAAGGCATGCGCTGGGCCGACACCCAGGTCGAAAGAAGACGTGCTGTTGCGCGAATAGCCTCGATCGTTCATCGAGCAGACGACTCGCTGCGGTATCTCAATGATGTGAGAAATGTTCTCAGAAAACTTCCCGTAATCAGCACAGATGAATTTACGATTGTGGTGGCCGGATATCCGAATGTTGGCAAATCCTCATTCATCCGTCTGGTCTCCAGCGGCGAGCCTGAGGTCGCCTCCTATCCGTTTACGACAAAAGGCGTTATCGTCGGTCACAGGAATGCGGAACGCAGGAATAAGATCCAGTTCATCGACACCCCGGGTCTTCTGGATCGTGCCGATGAAGAGAGAAACATCATTGAGAAGCAGGCGCTTAATGCTCTGGTGTACGTAGCCGATTTGGTCATGTTCATCATAGACGCAAGTGAGAGCTGTGGATACTCACTTGATTCCCAGATGAAACTCCGCGAGGAGATCGAATCTATCATTTCGGCACCGATGATCTCTGTGGTCAACAAATCCGATATGAAGGCAGTTGAGGGATTCTTCAACATGTCCACCGTGTCCGGCGAAGGTGTCGATGAGGTCCTTGCCAAACTCTTGAGTATCCGTGAGGAACTAAAAGTTGAAGTGGACGTTGATATCAGAGCTGAACTGCCTCAACCGGAAAAACGGCGGCATGGGGCGAGACTGGATACAGAAACCAATTTCTGACCCAGAATTTTTTTTATTTTTTTTTTGAATCATTTGCGTGAACCAAGAATCGAAGCACGCACAAAAAAATGAGATTTTTTAGTCTTTCTTATACTCGCCGTGTTTTCTCCAGAGATACCACAATCTTTGGAAAGCTGAAAGGTTCGTACAGACTGCAACAAGGATCACGGCTATCCAGATCTGTCCTATGAGACCGAACAAAATCAGAGAGATGATCGTTTCAGGTCTGCCGAAAAACCCCACTCCTTCTAAGGGGTCGGAGATCTTGCCATCTTCCTTGCAGGAATATCCAATTTCTGCATAGGTCACCGGTTTGATGAACGTATTCATGATCGATCCGATAACAGCAAGTCCAGCAATCATTATATCTAAGGTAGGCGAGCTGTTCGTAAACTGGGAGATAATCGGAATCCCGGATAGTCCAATCGCAAGAAGAACGATCCCGTCCACATATTTATCGACGATCCAGTCAGAGATCGCGCCAAAATCGCTTTTTTTCCCGGTGATCCGAGCAACTGATCCGTCGACCAGATCCAGGATGCCCGAGATCAAAAGAAGAATACTCCCGATGATGAATGACTGACAGAAGTAACAGACTGCTGCCCCTACCCCGAAAAAAAGCGAGAGGAGCGTGATCTGGTTGGGGGTCATTCCCGTCTTAACAAAAAGTCTGACAATCGGATCGAGCCATCCCGTTAGTTTATACCTGAGTGATGTGATATTCATGGATAGAGAGGTAAAATCATTTATTGATGTATGCTAAATATCTATACATCGTCAAGCTATATGAATCAGAAGGAAACTCTCATGAAGACATTACATAAACCACACGTGCTGATGATTTCGGAGATCACAGTAGACGGAAAACTCACTCTTGGCAAAGGCGTTTCCAGCAAAATATTGATGAAACATATGTCCCATGAGGCCGAGATCCTTCTCCATGAGACGCGTGCAGAATATGATGCAATCATGGTGGGTTCATCCACGATACGTATCGACAATTCATTTTTGACTGTGAGAATGGTCGAAGGAAAAAATCCGCTCCGGGTGATCCCAAACAGCCTTGCTGATCTTTCGCTCACAGCGAACGTCTTCGACACTTCAAAGGCACGGACACTCCTTGCAGTCTCGAGAGCGGCACCTCAAGAACGAATTGACGCATTTATTGCTAAAGGCGTAGATGTGGTCGTCTGCGGTGAAGACCGAGTTGACTTTCCAAAACTGATGGATATTCTTTACACAAAATATCTGGTAAAAAAGCTCATCATCGAAGGAGGGCCCACCCTCAACTGGCATATGCTGCATCATGACCTCGTTAACGAAATCAGACTTATCCACATGCCGTTCATTGTTGGTGGTAGCGATACACCGTCTTTGGTCGGCGGGATGCCGCTCTCCTCGGAGGACGATATGATCAGACTCGATTTGATAAGCACAAGGATGTACGGGTCCAATTTAGTGACCGAATATCGTGTCCTATACTGAAATTATTATCTCCTCTCCTGACAAGTATCATTCATGATACTTGATGTCAACGATACGATCCCTACGTTCACCCTTTCCGATGCATCCGGAAAAGAGTGGACATTTCCAATGGCCGCTTCCCATCTTACTGTTCTCTATTTTTATCCAAAGGACAATACAGCCGGATGTACGACCGAAGCAAAGGAGTTTACACAGCTTATCCCTGAGTTCGCCCGTCTGGAGGTTCAGGTCTTTGGCATAAGTCCCGATTCAGCCACAAGCCATCAGAAGTTTGCTGAGAAACAAGAACTCTCCGTCAATTTACTTTCAGATCCAGAAAAGACAGTAATCGATGCATTTGGGGTCTGGGTCCAGAAAAAAATGTATGGCCGTGAGTATATGGGCGTTTTACGCAGCACATTTTTGATAGACCCTGCCGGAAAAATTCTCGCAGTCTGGAACAAAGTGAAGGTAAAAGGTCATGCTTCAGAGGTATTACAGACAGCACGTACATTTGTGTGACCTTGCGAACAGAATACACTAAGAGGTATCCACCCAAATAATTCACATAATGACTGCATCAAAAATTCTTCTTCTCATTATTGATGGTGTGGGTGACAGGCCGTGCAAGATCCTTGGAGATAAAACTCCACTTCAGGCAGCCCACCTCCCAAACCTTGATCGACTTGCATCAGGCGGGGTCTGCGGCATAATGGATCCGATCGCCCCTGGGATCCGCCCGGGGTCTGACACATCCCACCTCAGTCTTCTTGGATATGACCCTCAGCAATATTATACCGGCAGAGGACCTCTTGAGGCAGCCGGGTGTGGAATTAAGATGGAACCAGGCATGATCGGATTTAGGGCAAACTATGCAACTATTGATGATGATGGTCTCGTGGTCGATCGCCGCGCAGGCAGGATCCCGGAAACCGTGGAAATATCCGCAGCTGTCAAAAACGGAGTTGACCTTTCTAAATATGGCATTGAGATCGAGTTTGCACCCGGGACAGGTCATCGCGCAGCGCTCGCCCTGAAGGGAAAAGGACTGAGTTCCGCAGTATCATCCAACGATCCGAAAAAGACAGGAGTGCCCCCGAAAACGATCGTTCCGGAAGATGACAGTAAGGAGGCCGCATTCACTGCCGAGGTCTGTAATGAATTCTCTCGCCAGGCAGCTGAGATACTTAAAAACCACCCAATAAATTTTCAGCGCAAATCCCATGGTGAATATCCCGCAAATGTTGTTTTGATCCGTGGTGTTGGAGAGATGGGAGTCTATGAACCCTTCGAAGAAAAACATGGAATCACCGGCAGTGTTGTCGCGGCAGCAGCATTGATCGCAGGGATCGGGAGCTCGATCGGCCTTGAGAGGATTTCGGTCCTTCCAACTACTCCGCTCGATGAACAGGTAAAACTGGTCTGCAACGAGTTGAAGAGAAAGAACTTCGTTCTCTTCAATGTGAAGTTGGCAGACGAATATGGGCACGACGGAAAGGCTGTTGAGAAGATGAAATATCTCGAGGAGGTCGACGCAGCTATTCTTCCGTTCCTTGATCTCCCGGATGTGATGATCGCCGTATGCGGTGATCACTCAACTCCCTGTACACTGAAGGAACACAGTGCAGATCCCGTCCCTCTGATCCTGCACGGAGATGGGACTCGTATCGATAGCGTTACGCAGTATGACGAGTTTTCCTGTGCTTCAGGGGGCCTTTGCCGGATTTCGGGCGGCAGTTTGATGCCGATCCTTTTGGACCTTATTGACAAAACTCATAAGTACGGGGCATAACGATATAGTAATACACGTGGTGGAGAATGGCAGAGGATAAAAAACACATAATTATAGCCGAAACAATGCCTGAAGAGAGGGAAAAATTTCTAACATTACCTGATCTCACCCCAGAGGAGGAGGAGGTATTGGAAAGACATGCAACGAAAGACACAGAAAATAGTGTAGAGCCGCTGTTTTCTGAGGTCTCTCCTGAAGAAAAACTGAATCTCAATCAGAAAATATCAGAAGTTGATGAGGAAACCGCCTCAATGGTGTTATCCTCCTCCGACCTTTTCAAATCCTGTTACCTGCCTGATAAAACCGAACTTCAGGAACGCAATCTCAAAACCAAACATGATATTTTGATCGGGGATCACTGTGACATAGGATACGGTCTGTATGGAAATGACATTGTTATCAGCGAATTATCCACCATGCACGGAGATATTGTTGCAGAAGGAGATCTTCGCATAGATAACTTCTGTGAAGTTCACGGAACGGTTCTTTGTAACGGGGATGCCTATCTTGGAGAAGGCGTGAAAATCCACGGTAAACTGAATGTTGGCGGCAATCTGGATATCGGTGACAATGTGATAATCGATAAGGAATTTAAAGCATACGGGGATATCGCAATCAGAAATCCGATGCCGGTCGTTCTTTATCTCCTGCTCTATGTGATCACTATGCTGCATCTTGAAGGTGAGGACGCTGCAAGAAAACGGGTCGCGAGCCTTCTTTCAGAGGTGACCGTCGCGCCTCTTGTGCTTCCACCGAAAACCACAATGGATCTCCGGTACTTCTCGGTTGTCACACCGATGGAGATCGGTGCAAACTGCCGTCTCCACGGAAATATTCGGGCGCAATCCGTGAAGATCCTCAAGGATACTACACTCTTCGGTAGCATTCAGGCAGCCCAACGAATAAAACTTGGCCCTCGAACAGCAATACATGGAGATGTTGTCGGTCAAAATATTCGGGTCGAGCGTGGTGCCGATGTCTTGGGTGATGTTGCCGGAAAAACGGTCTGGCTGCACGAGGATGCCCGGGTGAGCGGTGTGATCAAAGCAACCGAGGGACTTACCATCGGGCGAATGGATGGAAAATAAATGTCGCAACTAGCTGCAATGCTGGAGCTGGACAGAGTTAGGTTTCTTGAACCTGACTACGCATCACTGGTGAACAATGGTGAACCTGGCGTTTTGATCTGTGAAGCAAATCCGGTTCATCATGGAGCAAAGCTTCTGATCGATGAGAATGAGGATCCCCTGCTGTTTGCGGTGAAGAACGGAAATGAATGGTGCGGGACATCTTGGCTTTTTAGGCCGCCGACCGCAGGAGAGATCTCATTATTTGAAGCGGTTGATGGTGAGATCTATCAGGAGGAGCGCGAAGATGTTGAGAATGCAATCCGAGCATATTATGCAGATATCATCCGAAACACGATCACGCCGGCTGGAGATGATCTGACCACAGACAGGATCGATAAGGTTCGTGATCTTCTGCATGAGATGTGGGGCACCTCCATCTCAGGAATCGCGCTGGACGCTTGTGCTGGGTCAGGGATCGGTTCTTTGATACTCAGTGAGATGGGAGCTACCCCAATAGCTTATGATAATGACCCTGAGCTTCTGGCGCTTGGTCTTTCAACCGGCAGATTCTCCCCCGGGCGTCTCGCTTGTATCGATGCACGGATCGCCTCAGCTTATCTCCCTGACGCCGAGTATGGTATAGGGATCATGTTTGGGCAGATATACGGCTACACGCAGGATATTTGGCGCCCAATCGTTGAGGAACTTGCCGGAATCACAGAGAAAACTCTCATCACGGTCGCAACAGAGGAGGAGGCCCACTGGGTGAAAGAGTGGGCCGCGGGCGTCGGGAAGGCTCTTGAAATCGTGGAAAATGAACGCGACCCTATTTACGACCGTTGGGTCTGTTTTGGGTGAGGGAGATATTATTGAATTTTATCTCTAAGAACTGATGAATTTCATTTTTATCCCACACCCCATAACCAACTTAAAACATTAATTATTTTTTTTAATCAACGCTTAATTTTCACCGAAATGCGTGAAAGATGAACATTATATTTCAAAAAACAGTGGATCCGAGGAGATTCGAACTCCTGACCTCCGCCGTGTGAAGGCGACGTCATACCACTAGACCACGAATCCAAACAAAAAGGGAAAAAGTGCACCGACCGGGAATCGAACCCGGGCTATTGGCTTGGAAGGCCAAAGTCATACCTCTAGACCATCGGTGCTTATCTTTGCGTCTCTTATGTTAATTTTGGATATTATTAAACCTGTCGGAAAAAAATTAGAAATCAGTATCCCCTGATTTCTGCACGAACCTTTTCTAAATTCGCGATTCTTTTCTCAAGTGACGGGTGTGTGGAAAATAACTCCATTACTGACTCTCCCGATATTGCCGGGATGATAAAGAACGAATTCGTTCCCGATACTGCCCGTTTTGCATCCGGTGAGGCGGCATCCACACCACTGCTGATTTTTTTGAGAGCGCGTATCAACGCATCCGGATCACGAGTGATATACGCACTCCCGCGGTCTGCTGAATACTCCCGATAGCGTGAAATCGCCATTGTCACGATGGTTCCAACCATGTAGACCACGAATGTAATTACCATAGCAACAATGAAGATTACGATCCCTCCGCCGTTTTCACTATCTCGGTTCCCGCCAAACAGCGCCATAAGAAATGCATTGTTCAAAATGATCGAAGCAATCATAACAGCAAAACTGCCAATGGTCATCGTCAGCATATCACGGTTCTTCACATGCGCAAGTTCATGTGCAAGTACTGCCTCCAGTTCATCATCGGTAAGGAGATACCGAATCTTGGGTGTGACGGCTACCACGGCTTTTTTTGGGCTCCGACCGGTTGCAAATGCATTCGGGATATTTGCCATGGCTTTGTGTTGAATGATCCCCACTTTGGGCATGGGAAGATCGGCTTCCTCGGCCAATCGACGAACCATTGCATATAGTTGCGGCTCTTCATCCTCGTCGACCAGCATGACATTCATACTTCTCTGCACGAGTTTGTCGGAGAAGAAATACTGCACAAATGCCATGACAAATACCAGCCCTATCAGGAAATACATCATCGTCCCTTGCAGGAATACCATAACAACAGTTAGTATTACCAAATACAGCAGGAGCATGATCATCCAGGCTATAACCTGACGACCAATCAGCCCCCAGTCACGTTTCCAAATCATTGTACTCTAGTATGGATAATTCCGCAATAATAGGTTTCCTGACCTAGCATAGCCAATCCGAAATATAAACTACATGAAGGACACAATAATGAATAATGACTGCAGATGATTTCGAAATGATCGAAGAGGAGATCCAAACTGACGGACTTGCCGATCTGGCATTTGGAATGTTCACCATCTTCATCGAAAAACATCAGG
>DALTVZ010000097.1 GCA_029987315.1 Methanocorpusculum sp. | reverse complement strand
CGCGGATCTTCCCAGCACCTTGTCGATGAACTCGAACGTGCGATCGAGGATGCATCACGTGTCGTTCAGGATGTCATCGAAGACGGTTCCTACACCATAGGTGGCGGATCGGTCGAGGCAGAACTGTCCCTTAGACTCCGTGAATATGCAGCAACGGTAAGCGGTCGTGTTCAGCTTGCCATCGAAGCATACGCAAAGGCATTCGATATCATCCCGAAGACCCTTGCTGAAAACTCCGGCTTCGACGTGGTTGACAAAGTCATCGACCTCCGTCAGGCACATGCAATGGGTCAGAAGTACGCAGGTCTCAATGTCTTTACCGGCGAAGTGATCGATATGAAGGCAGAGGGCGTTGTTGAACCAAAGAGAGTTAAACGTCAGGCAATCCAGAGTGCCTCAGAGACCGCCATGCTCCTCATCCGTGTTGATGACATGATGATCTCCAAAGGCCACGGCCAGATGTAAGATCAGCCATTCACCCCATATTTTTTTAGAGTAAGCCTGCCGCGGTAGTCTAGTCCGGAAGGGCGGTGGCCTCGAAAGCCACTGGTGGCGACACCTCGGGAGTTCAAATCTCCCCCTCGGCGTATTCTATTTCCTATTTTTGTGATTTCACGGGCAAACCTTAAACGTGAACCCTTAATGTATAACTTCAACAATACAGTTAGGTATGTCTTTCGTAGGATCCGGAGATACACTGCAGGTGCATTTTATCAGTAAACGTCCGGACGGAGAAATATTTGAAAATACTCACACAACAGAACCGGTCACGTTCACCATCGGAAAAAAACAGATAAATCCCGCATTCGAAGAAGCACTTCTTGGAAAAACCGAGGGGGAAATGGTGACGGTCATTCTTTCTCCAGAAAAAGCATATGGCAAATATCTGAAACGTCTGGTCATCCCGATAAACCGAAAAAAACTCAGGCTCGAACATGAACCAGAGCCTGGGGACATCATCACTGTGGATGTTTTTGATCGGCCGTGCAAAGTCACCGTTGTCGATGTGACGGCGACAAAGATCACGGTGGATGCAAATCACCCACTTGCCGGAGAGACACTGACATATGAGATCACAATAATGAAAATCACGAAACATGACTGAACATAATACGATCTTCAATATGGACTGTATCGACGGGATGAGAGGATTAACTGCCGGTTTGGTCGATGTTATCGTGACCTCACCGCCGTATAATATTGGAAAAGCCTATACCACCTACGATGACACCATCCCGCGGGAGGGATATCTTGAATGGATGGGGCAGGTCGCAAAAGAATCCCATCGCGTTCTCTCAGATCAGGGATCTTTTTACCTCAATGTAGGCGGGAGTCTCAAAGATCCCTGGATCCCGATCGATGTGGCGCAGAAGTTTCGAGAGCAGGGATTCGTTCTTCAGAACATGATCCACTGGATAAAGTCCATAGCCCTTCCCGAAGAAGACGTGGCGGTTGGACATTACAAACCAATAAACAGTAAACGCTATCATAACGATTGTCAGGAGTTCATCTTCCACTTCACGAAAAGAGGAGAGGTCCAGATAGATCGTTTGGCAAACGGCGTTCCTTATCAAGATAAAAGTAATGTGAACCGCTGGGGAGGGGAGAAGCGGGATCTCAGAGACAGAGGAAACACTTGGTTCATCCCGTATGAGACTATCCGGGAAAGCAGACCGCATCCAGCGACGTTTCCCATCCAGCTTCCTCTTATGTGTATCAAAGATCACGGGATCGAGAACTGCCGACTGGTGATGGACCCGTTCATGGGGATCGGAAACACTGGCATCGCCGCGATCCGTCTTGGTGTCCCTTTCATAGGTTTTGAGATCGATGAAGGATATAGAAAGATCGCGAACGAGAGAGTTGCAAAAGAGATCTGTGAAGCCGAAGCAAGATCCCAAAAATAGAGATCAGTTCTGATTTCTAAAACCGGACAGTGCAGTAAGCAAAGAAGGAATATCGTAATAGTCATATGCCGCCATCTCCAGTCTGATATCCTCGGGGAGCAGTTCGCCAAACTTCCAGGTGGTTTCTGGAACGCGGGGCAGTTCCTCTGCAAGCGAAAGAACAGACATATGACCCAACTCTTCTAAGATACCTGAGATGGACTCACCGGCTGCGGGTGATTCCCAGTCGAAGATCCGGATCGCAAACTGAGTGTACCGCACAGAATGTTTTCCTTCGACCCGATTCCTAATAAGGCGGGCAAGCACCTGATTGGTCCGTGTCCCGAGAAATGTTGAGACAACGACCGAGTACCCACTAAGTTCCGGTTCCGTTCTGATGTGGATCTTTCCTGGCGAAAAATCATCGGGAAGCATCCGGATGACAAGTTCGATCATCTCTTTTTGTTCGGCGGGAAGAGGAAGAAGAGGACTCCCGCGTTCGAGAACAGCGGCAACCGACTGGCACACCAGGCTGCTTGCATAACTCCCTCCGTCCCCGCCGCTCCAGAACGGACGTTTCACATCGCCCTTCGATGACGCCGGTTCGATGAGAACACGTTTGTGCTGATCATCACGGTGCAGCAGACGCCATGTCTTGCCTGTGAAGGAAAAGGTCTTTCCCGGGTCACCTGCGACAAAACGCGGATCGAGTGTCCCGATCACCGTCCCGTCGGGAAGAACCGCAAGAAAGCCCCCAGCATCCCGGATAACAGAGATGAGATATATCCAGTTGGATCGTCCAAGCTCCAGCTCGGCTTTGGTCCCGACCATGTACAGATCACCGGAACAGGCGAGATAATTTTCTGCGACAAGAAACTCCAGGATCGCAGAAAAATGATGGGCGGGCATCTCTTTGAACGGTTTTAATGCACGAAGAGAAACGATGATGCTAGGAAGGCTCATCGTTCCTTTGCCCTTGAGAAGGAGGAACAACTGCTGGATGAGAACATGATACGGGCATGAAAAGGGCCTGAGTGTCTCGACCGAGTTACCCATTGCAGCCTCGATAACAGAAACTGCAGTCAAAAGATCACAGGTGTTTGTAACGATAAATATCATTCGAGCAGGTTTTCCACGCCGACCTGTTCGCCCAAGTCTTTGAAGGAAGGAGGAGACCGAACGCGGCGCTCCGTACTGAACAACAAGATCCAGTTCACCGATATCGATGCCAAGCTCCATCGTGCTCGTACAGACAACGCAGGTCCCGCCTTCCTGTTCAAAGGAGAGCTCCGCGGCTTCACGGTCCTCCGGCGAGACGGATGAATGATGAAGAAACACCGACGGGAGTTCGTTACGTAATGGGACGACCAACCGCTCAGCATTACTCCGACTGTCAGTAAAAACCAAAGCTTTTTTTCCGGAAACGGATCGCACGATCTCATGAACCTGTCGTGAAAAATCCTTTTCCACCACAAACGTAAACTGTTTTTTCGCCGGTGGAGACAGGATACTGACGAGATGTGTGTTTTTCTCAGGGCCGGAGAACCACGCAAGGAGCTCTTCAGGATTACCGACCGTTGCCGAAAGGCCGATCCTCGTGATCTTCTTTTTTCCAAGCAGATCCAGACGATCCATCAGACACTGAAGATGGACACCTCGGTCAGACTCCATGAAAGCATGTATCTCGTCGATGATAATGTATCGAACTTCACGAAAAGCATTCCTCGAACGAGAATCACTCAAGAGAACCTCAAGCGACTCTGGAGTGGTCAGCAGAATATCCACATGCTCAGGGCCGGAAAAATCAAACCGATCCTTGGATGAGATGTCCCCATGCTGAACTGCGGTCCCAAGTCCAGCGCGGGTGGAGAGAGACAAAATCCGGTCAAGCTGATCATTGATAAGAGCTTTGAGAGGAGATAGATAGATGGCCGAGAGACCTTCTGAGGGATTTTTCAAGATCGCATCGATGACAGGAAAGAAAGCAGACTCAGTTTTTCCGCCTGCCGTAGGGGCAAGAACAAGGGTATCTGCCCCACCGGTCACCGAGAGATATGTCTCCACCTGTACAGGCCGCAGATCGTCCCAGCCAAGGCCTGTTAGAAGCAGCTCCTGTAATGTTGGGTGAAGCGAATTAAACACAGTCATGCGCGAAATACAGTGTTGAGATCTGCACGGAACTCTTCTTTCGACAAAGCGCCGCAGTGTATTTTTAGAACAGTTCCGTTTTTGATGAACATAAGGGTGGGGACGGCGCGTATGCGAAGTTCGGATGCAATACGGCTGTTTTCTTCGGTGTTACATGTACAGAACTGGATCTCTGGATACTCAAGCGATATCTCAGCAAATATCTGGGAGAAAAAACGGCAGGAACCGCACCATTCGGCCCAAAAATCAATTACAATAGTTGGGATCTGCAAAGTAAAGGAGTTAAAATTCTCTTCAGTCAGCGTGAGTATGGGTAATGCCTCAGTTGGCGGAGTAAGCAAATCACAATCATGTCTCATATTCTGTTTTTACATGAGAGATAATTCCTTATCAGTATATGGAAACAATAATTCAAAATCTATTTAAGTAGCACTTGCGTATAGTATAAGGCACACGAAGATGATGTGCGAAGCTTCTTTG
>DALTVZ010000016.1 GCA_029987315.1 Methanocorpusculum sp. | reverse complement strand
GCGGATCCTGTGAGGAAAAGAATCTATACTGCGTCATCTAGCTTGAAGAAGAGATATCAAGTTATCTTAAAATAATAAAAACAAGTGGTTGGGAGGCGCTGGGGCGCCGACAGGATTTGCCCGAACGTTCCCGATGAAGGGACGAGCAAGTCGAGGGCGGGCTGACCCGCAGGGGAGGCCTCAGCCGAACAAGGCTTTGCCTTGCGAGAGACTTGCGAGAGTGAGGAAGAGCAAATCCGATTCTGGAAGCCCGAAGGGCGGGATTCGCGCCGATTCGCGGTTGGTTTTTTATATAAAACCACGCTGATCCCGTAAATGAAATCGAAATACACCTCAGTAGTATGTGAATTTTGTTTGTTTAAGATCACACCGCGTAAGTCCTATTATAAGAAGAGTATAACCGCCTATTTCTCTTTTTTGTGATTTTAAATCATGCGTAGACAATAATTAATGCCTGTTATGTCTAATGACCTAATATGAATATGCTATTATCTCTGTTATTTCAGGAGTATTATGAGTCAATTCAGGATTTAGAATATATGCCGGGAGATGAAGTAACAGATGAAATGAAATTTAAAATAGATCTGGAGCTTAACAAATATCCAAAATTAAAAGAATTAGTTGGTAATAGTGAGAAAAAATATGTAATATATGGTCAATATCCATACGGATCAGAATATTCTGAGATCGAGAAAAAGCTAAACATTACCAGAGATGAGCGTGAGGAAATATGTAAACGGCTCTTAGAATATGAAACTGATTCGGAGCCTTTACCCCAATTATTGGAGCGTGTATCAGAACTGACACCTTGGTTTGATCCTACTGGTATGTTACTAAGAGAACCATCTCTGGATGTAGATTCACGAAGAAAGATTCGGGAAATTGTTATGAATCCGCCTTTGAGAACATTGAAAGCAAATACTTCTCGATTTGCTCTTGGCGGTGTTCTTTTGTATGAGGGAAATGAATACGCGTTAGAACAGGTCAATCACATTTTAACAATATATCCCAGGCTTATGGAGTGGAACTACAAAGACAAAATATATTATGAATTTTTTTCGATGTTGTCTGAGATGAAAGTATATGATAAACTGATGCAATTGGGTTTTGATCCTGAGCATGAACCAGATGTTCCTGGAACACCTTCTAAACCTGATTTTTCGATAGATTTCAATGGCACTACATATTTCATTGAGGTAAAATGTCGATTTGAGTCGTTTGAAGAGGGGGCGAGTTTTATGGGAATGAGTGACTATATTCCACAAGCAGGTTTCATATCTGTTGATGATCCCACTCGGAAAACTACACATGTGGTAGTAACTGCCATATTGGATCAGATAAGAAAATGGGAATCCGCAAATCTAGAGATTCCGGTTATTTTGATCATTGAAACTAGATTTGATTTTTTGGGAACTTCATTAATTGTAGATACTGCAAATTTACCGAATATGATTTATGAAAAAAGTGAAGGAAAGTATTCAAATATTCCACAAAATATGAAAGGAATATTATTATTTAGTAGCAATATTGATCGTCTCAAGCATTCTGTGCAATTTTATTCCCTGAATAATTGTAATAATGAATTTATTGAAAAAATTAAGTGCATGTTTAAGAAGGATGAATACAAACAGACCTAATTTAGAACAATAGTGTCAAACAATATAAAATTTTTACACTCATTTTTCAATTTCGTCTCATCCCCTCTAAAATTAATGTTTACGTCAAGTAATAGTATTAAACCCGTCGAATTCGATGGGTTATCATATCTATCCTCCTGATCTGATCACCACTGATCCGCGAACCAGTCTCACTCCTCCTCCTTCTCCTCCTTCACCAACCACTTCCCCTCCTGTTTCAGATTCTTCTGATCCTTAGCTGGATCATCCAGATATTCGAGCAACCTCTCGATCCCCGGCGAACTCTCCCACTCTGCAAACTCCTCCTTCAAAACATCCGTCATCCAGCTCTTATACAAAGATAACTTGCTATCCTTCAGACTCGCTCCACACTCATTACAGAACTTTGCCGTCCCTGAATTCACCGTATCACAGCTCGGGCACACATTCAGCATACTGATCCTATTCACCATTGCTTTACGTACCCAATCCTGCACCGTCATACCTTCTACGCGCGCTGCCGTCTCTAACTGCACTTTTAGGCTCTTTGGAAGCCGGATCAGGATCTGATCATCGTTTCTTTCTTCTGTCATGATTCTGTGATATATGTATCTGAGTCAAAGTATATATACCATGCTATCTAATAATTATGTATATCATGATACACGTGATAATGATAACAAAACTGACGGAAGGAGAGATGAGCTAGTTTGATACTAGTGCAAACACCCCTGCCGATGCCTTACACCGTAAAGCACCACGAAACGATCTCTGAACAACTTACGCCCGACCACCCCGGAATCAACTTAGACATGACCTCCTACCGGTTTGGGCTCTATAAAAACAATCACCTCGTCGATATCCTCACCACCTTCGATACAGGCTCCGACCTTACGCGGGCCGTAAAAGAACACATCATCGACCATGAACCAGAAGGCCCGGAAAAAGACTACCTCCTTCGATGCTTCGATCCTGCCTTCCTCCCGCCTTGGGAAAGAAAAGTCATGATCAGAAAGCAGATCCCGTCCTTCGAAGCTCTCCTTAGTTCCCTCAACGACGAAGGAAACGCCGTTCGATTCGAAAAAGAGGCTGCCGGCTTTCTCGTCTATGCCGCCGACAAAGGCGAGTGGTACGCGTACGTCAACAACCACTGGGAGCCTGCCAAAGAAAAGATCGGACAGACTCTCAGGTTCATCGGGAAAAGCCTCGAAGAAGAACTAAGGTACTGGAAGAACCGATCCGAGATCGATGACACGCCCGAAGCCAGAAACGCCTTCAATCAGCTTCAGGCTCACGTGAACCTCAGCAAAAACCACACGAAGCAGGTGGCTCTTCGAAAGATGGTCGAAGGCTCCTCCATGCAGATCGATCTCGAAACTGCGGCCGATATCAATTATATCACCTTCAAGAACGGTGCTCTCGACTGTAAAAACGGCGTGTTCATCCCGATCTGGGAATGTGACTCGATCCGCGAGAAATATCCGGTGATCTATTTCGATCTGATCTATACGCCGGGTCTTCGTTCTCGGGCGTTCATCGACCACCTAAAGGCGGCGTTCACGGACAATATGAGCGATATTTCTGAGGAGGAGCGAACGATCCGAATGGTGGAGCTTGGC
>DALTVZ010000015.1 GCA_029987315.1 Methanocorpusculum sp. | reverse complement strand
GAAAGCCCGAAGCGGGGAGCAAACCGAAGGTTTGTGAACAAGCGAGGGCTGAAAGCCCGAAGCGGGGAGCAAACCGAAGGTTTGTGAACAAGCGAGGGCTGAAAGCCCGAAGCGGGGAGCAAAGCAAAGCTTTGCGAACAAGCGGCCGACCTTAGCCGAGCAAACAGGATGTTTGCGAGTATGTGCGCTCATCAAAAAAGAATCCAATACAAAAAATCCATTCACATTTCTCACAGACTCAAATTTCCCATCCAAAATCCCCCATCCCGAATCCCAAAACAGGTCGAGTTCCACACGAAAACCACCATTTCCACTCCAAAACCACCATTCGCCCATCAAAAACACCCCTCTCCCGAGCAGCAAAAACCACACCCCAAACAAAAAATACGCCCAATCCTGCCGTATTTCCCCCAAGACACACTCATCATATATAAAATGATAACCTGGACGTCCAGAAAATCCGATACCCCCCTCCGGACTACGTCCGTCCGTAAGTAAATACGGACGGAAAAAAATGCTCATCAATCACTTTTTTTTTAGACGTCTAGTCGTATTATTATTATTTTATGTACAGTACAGAAGAGAGAGAGAGAGAGAGAGAGAGAGAGAGAGAAAGAAAACAAACAAAAAACAAAAACAAAAACAAAAATATGTGGTATTTAAGCTTTTCCGACCGTAAGGACGTAGTCCGAGGGGGGTCATCGTTTTTTCTGGACGTCCACATATATAATTTATATACTATGAACACACCAAACCGAAAATAAGCCCATTCCTGCCGATTTAAATTTTTCACCACCGAAAATCATCATAAAAAATCCATCAAAACTCACTCCTGAAAGCCAATTATGGAATCGAAACGCCTATTTGCGAGTGGAAACACAACCATTTTTCATCATCAGACCCCTGTTTTTCTCCACCTCCATTTTGTCATCAAATTGCTAGCAAATTTTGTATTTTCCAAAACATTCAAATACCGTTCTGCGAAATAGTTTGTTAGCAGATTGTCAGCAAGAATGCTATCAACTCTGTCAGATCCCGATCACCC
Source organism: Methanocorpusculum sp. (assembly GCA_029987315.1). GTDB lineage: Archaea > Halobacteriota > Methanomicrobia > Methanomicrobiales > Methanocorpusculaceae > Methanocorpusculum. Next base: position 1,510 of record DALTVZ010000015.1, on the reverse strand, counting down.
GGGAGGAAGTGAGAATCATAGCACAAAAATTTACGCTCTACATAGGCGACTCAGACAAACACCTCTTTGACGCCTTCGCAAAAACGTATCGACACCGTGAAACATCCAGGATCATCCTCGGACTCATCCGCAGACACATGAAAGAGGTCCATCACACCCATGCCTGACTACAAAATCTACGTCCCCGAAGCAAAAGCCCCTATTCTTTACCAATTCAAAGAACAGTTCGGCAAAGACGCCTCCGGCATGATCGCCGACTTCATCGAAACCTCCGTCATGGATGCAGGCACCCGGGAGCAGGACCTCTTCCCCACAGACGAGATATACGACATCTACTTCGGCGACATAGAAAGTGAAAAAGCCTTCCTCTACCTCTTCGAGACCAGAGAAAGCGCAAAACTCGCTATCAAAAACCGTCTCGATGCCCTCTATCAGAAACATCCCGGCATCTACCTCGATGTCCTCGCACAGTTCAAAGAAACCTATCCCCACTTAGCAAAAATCACAGGAATCATAAAATGAGACCGAACAGAAAAAAACAAAACACCAAAAGCGAACCCATTCGCGAAAAACATGCCTGCCCTAACGCCGCGTCTAAACTGTATCAGGGAACAGGCAAAAAAGTATTAGACCGAACAGAAGAAAAACCCACCGGACCCGGACCGGAGATCGAAATCATCACCGGATTATCATCCGCTGCCACCCCGGGTCTTCACTGCCGGCTCGAACAGTTCGACCCGGAAGAACGCACGATCTTCAAAGCGATCTTAAGCGAAGCACATTACGCCATCGCCCGGACGATCCTCTCACTCCTCGATGCAAAGGGCGTCCCCGTTGCTTCGTTCGACGGAGAATCCCTCCGGATCACGATCCGGTTCCTCAAAAACATCCCGGAGGAACCATGACCCCTGACAGGAAACCCTGCCTGGGTCTCCGGCTCGCCGACCGGGTCATCCTCTCAAAGATCCTTGCAGGCACCTGGAAGCTCGACGCGGAAAACGGCGAGATCATCTCCCGGAGCACCGGAAAGCCGCTCAGTTTCGTCAGAAAAGACAACGGCTATCTGTCCACAAGGGTCAGGTACAAGGGATATTTAGTCAACGTCACCAAGCACCGGGCCGTCTACATCGCCGGATCCTGCAAAACGATGGATGATCTTCCGGTCGATCTGAACCTCCAGATCGATCACATCAACGGAAACATCGAGGACTGCAGGCTTGCAAACCTCCGACTCATCCCGCTCTGGGACAATAACCATCCGCTGTCGGGGCGCAAAAAGCGGATCTTCACAGACGATCAGGTCGGAGAGATCAGGAGGAGGTACGCAGAGGGCGAACCTCCGCGGATCCTCGCAGCCGAGTTCCGTGTGAACCGGGCCACGATCCACCGGATCGTTTCGCGAAAAACGTATGCGGAGGTGGGCCTGTGAACGGAACAGAGTATCTCAGGAGGATAAAATTCTCCTGCCCGGTCTGCCTGAACTCGGTCACGGAGAAGGTCTGGGTGAATG
>DALTVZ010000014.1 GCA_029987315.1 Methanocorpusculum sp. | reverse complement strand
TTTGACGGTCGCGGTTTTGAAACGCGATCCTCCGTATGATTATCTGGTGATGGATGGATCGATGGATGATCTCATGGTCATAGGTACATCCAGTCTTCGGAGAAAAGCCCAGATCCTCAGATATTATCATAACTGTCCTGGCATCCGGGTAGAAATGCTTCGTGGGAATCTGGACACGCGGCTTGCTAAACTCGATGACGGATTATATGACGGGATCATGGTCGCGGAGGCAGGACTTATGCGGCTCGATTATAAGCGTAACGGACTTCGTCTCCCTGCCGATATGTTTGTTCCGGCAGCAAATCAGGGTACGGTCGCGGTGGTGAGCCGTGATACGCCTGAACTTCGGGCGGCATTTGCACCGCTGAACCATCAGCAGTCTGCTCTGGACTGTGCCATCGAACGGACCGTTATGGAGCAGGTCGGTGGAGGATGTTTCACCCCGATGGGGATATTCTGCGAAAATCAGCATCTGACCGCCGAGGTGCTTTCCCTTGACGGTACCCGTGCCGAGCGGATAACAGCGGATGTGGTGGATCTTGAAGGAGCACGACTCGCCGGGATCAGACTCCGGACCGTCGCGGCCGAACTCATCGCCGAGGCAAAGCTCGCTCTTTGCGAACCGTTCGTAAAACCCGGGAAGGTGTATCTCGTTGGTTCAGGTCCAGGAGGTCTTGGACATATGACGTTTCGTGCCCGCGAAGTTATCGACTCGGCCGATGTGATCATGTACGATCAGCTGCCGGGTGACGAGATCATCGCATCTCTGCCTGCAAAGGCGGAGAAGATCGACGTTGGAAAATACGGCGGTCATCATACGATGAAGCAGGAGGATATCGAAAAACTCCTCGTCGAAAAAGCGCGTGAAGGCGGCATCGTGGTTCGGCTGAAAGGCGGCGACCCATTCCTGTTTGGACGCGGCGGAGAGGAGATGGAGGTGCTCCGCGAGCACGGGATCCCTTGTGAGGCGATCCCAGGGGTCACGAGTGGAATAGCCGTTCCAGAATGTGTCGGGATCCCGGTCACCCATAGGGATTTTGCTAGCCAGGTGACCTTTGTCACCGGCCATGAAAATCCGGAAAAGGAGGTCTCATCCATCGACTGGAAGTGGCTCGCTGGAAGTCCCGGAACGATCGTCATCTACATGGGCGTGAAAAATCTCGGCAAGATAGCCGATCTTCTGATGGAAAACGGCCGTGATCCGGCAACAAAGATCGCCGTTATCGAGAGCGGATTTAGACCCGAACAACGTGTGACCTGTGCAACACTCAAGGATATTGGAGAGGTGGCAGCGCGAGTTGGGATGAAACCTCCTGCGATCATCGTGATCGGCGAAGTGGTTGGGCTCTATAGAGAGAACTGAAGATCCGCTCACTCTTTTTTTAGCAGCATTTGCTAAAGATAAGCTCTCTTGTATATCTAAAAGAAAAAAAATATTTATTCCATGTGGATAGCGCTTTCAGGGCACTCATCCACACAGGTTTCACAGTCAACACAGTCATCGGCGCTGACAACTGCCTTATCATCGACCATTTCTATGGCTGCAGAGGGGCAGATATCCACACAAGACGTGCATCCGGTACATTTCTTTTTATTAACTACTGCTGGCATTTTTATACTTACCTCGTATGACTAGAATATTTCTTATTTGCAGGGGAAAAACATTTCGAATCGTCGGGATTTATAACCCGAGGACCTCTTTCATGGTGTATAGACCCGGAGCCGCGTTAGGCGCCCATGAAGCAGCACGAACTGCTCCCCGGGCAAACACGGATCGGTCATAGGCACGATGAGTCAATTCGATCGTCTCGAAGTTCTGGTGGAACTGGACCGTATGATCCCCAACAATATCTCCTCCGCGGATCACATGCATACCGATCTCGTTTTTCCTCTCGGTCATACCTTCACGTCCGTACATCACGTCACGTTTGCCGATCTCATCCTGGATGACTTTTAGGATCGTCTTTGCCGTCCCACTTGGTGCATCCTTCTTATGCCGATGGTGTGCCTCGATCACCTCGATGTCATAATCCCCAAGTCTTGACGCCGCGTCGCGCACAAGCTCCCAGAAGATGTTTACACCAACACTGAAGTTGGTCGTTTTAACGACAGGGACGTTTTTGATGGCATCGAGAAGTTCAGCATCCTGTTCAGGAGTGAAACCGGTGGTGCCGATCACTAAAGCCACGCCTTTTTTCGCCGCTATCTTTGCATTTATCATCGTTGCGGCCGCAACGGTGAAATCGATCATCACATCGGGTTTGACCCTGTCGATGAATGATGCAAGATTTTCTGATGAGACGACGGGTTTACCAAGGACCGTACCTTCCCGAAGATCCACGCCGCCGACAAACTCCAGATCCGGGTTTTCGATCACCATATTTGCGATCGTGGTGCCCATCCTGCCGAATGCTCCGCAGATGATGACCTTAGACATAGTGGGAAAGCACCTCCCGAAGCACTGCTGTGTTTTGTTCGCCGAGTGAGTCTAAGGGGAGTCTGACATTTCCTGATTTTATCAGGCCGCGGATCTCTGCTGCACGCTTCACCGGTACCGGGTTCACTTCCATAAAGAGCGCCTTGGAAAGCTCCATGAGTTCATAGTGCTTCTTCATGGCTGCTTGGGTATCGCATTTTCTGAACAGATCGTACATCTGGACCATACGTCTTGGTTCGATGTTTGCTGTTACTGAGATACATCCCTGACCTCCGACCGAAAGGACCGGAAGTGTAAGGGAGTCGTCGCCTGAAGTGAGGATGAAGGGATGTTCGCGCTCAAGATCCTGCGTTCCGTGGATGATCGCCATCATCTGGTCAACGTTTCCGCTGGCCTCTTTTACAGCGACAACGTTTGGCATGGTCTTGACCATCTCGATGATCAGATCGGCTGGAAGGTTCTGACCGGTTCGTCCGGGGATGTTGTACACGATCACAGGAAGACCGATGTCTGCGACCTTTTTATAGTGTTTCAGGAGACCTGACCGATTCGGCTTGTTGTAGTACGGGCTGATGAGAAGTACGCCATCTGCTCCGGTACTTTTTGCGGCCCGTGTCATCATAAGTGCCTCTTCAGTGTTGTTGGAACCGGTTCCTGCGAGGGCAGGGATACGGTTACTCGCGGCAGATACGGTTTCTTCAATGACACGGATGTGCTCGGCATGTGTCATTGTTGCCGCTTCACCTGTCGAACCGCATGCGAGAAGTCCGTGAACTCCTCCACGGATTACATGCTCGATGCAGTTTCTCAAACCATCAATGTCGAGCGATTGAGACGCGTCGTCATTGAACGGTGTGATGAGTGCAGGAATTACACCTTCAAACATAGTACAATACCTTTTGGTTGAACAAGATGATGTATTTTGCGTGTTCGGTGTGCGGGTGCCCATCTCTTTTTTATCAACTGATTTTTTGAGTGAGTGGGTGGACACATGAGATAATTTAACCGCGAATCTCCGCGAATAAACGCGAATCGCATTTTTCTTGTGCCGTCGTGCTCTGCTCCGGCTTATCGCCTACGCAAGAATCGCACGCCGTCTGGAAAAATGCTACCGGAAAAACCGGCGTGCCGGTTTTTCTATAGCTTGAATATCTCACTCGAGTGGAGACAACTTGTTTTTAATCTCACCCATTACACCTTGATCTTAGAATTACTTGGTTTGAAAACATAATGCCAGATGGGTGAGTTTGATGGGTTAGACGAATAGAAAAACCGGCACGCCGGTTTTTCCTATAGTATTTTTCCAGACGGCGTGCGATTCTTGCGTAGGCGATGAGCCGGAGCAGAGCACGACGGCGCAAGAAAAATGCGATTCGCGTTTATTCGCGGAGATTCGCGGTTAAATAATCCCATGTGTCCAACACAACCGAATTATTTTACTTTCCGTGTTTCTGTGGTTTTTCATGAATTCTGTGTGATGAGTAATACCACAGTCACAAGACAAAGCCTTGCTCGTCTGAGGCAAACCCAATCTGCACGAAAACATATCTTGTTTCACGCTCAATCTATCATGAATGGAAGAAGTCTTTATCGCCCGGGCAGGAGCACGATCACAGAACCGAAACACCGGAAATAAGATCAAGGCACTCTGCTTGGCGGCAGGCCTTGAAAATATGGTGGATCCGGGTGATCTGACCGCGGTCAAAGTTCATTTCGGTGAGATCGGGAATGATGCGTTCGTAAGCCCGATCCATGTCGCAGAAATCGTAAAAGAGATAGAAAAAATCGGCGCAAAACCTTTTCTTACCGACACCAATACCCTCTACCTTGGAGGGCGGAGAAACTCCGTTGACCATGCAAAGACCGCGGCAATGCATGGGTTCTGCTATCCGGTCTTCGATTGCCCGGTGATCATCGCCGATGGACTTCGGGGTCAGTGTTTCAACCAGAGGGATGTGTACGGAAAACATTTTGACTCGGTCAAGATCGCCTCCGACATCGTCTCGGCAGACAGTCTGGTCGTCGTCTCCCATTTTAAAGGACATGAGGCCGCAGGATTTGGCGGGGCCCTGAAAAATTTAGGGATGGGCTGCGCATCCAACGAGGGAAAACGTGAGCAGCACACGACACGCCCGAGGATCCTGGAGGAGGAGTGTGTGATCTGCGGGGCCTGTATAAATGCCTGCCCTGAGTTTTGCATCAGCATCGAGGGTAAATCGGTTGCCATAGATCTTGACCGCTGCATCGGTTGTCTGATGTGTATGAACACCTGCCCGGAACATGCGATCGATCTCGACTGGCAGGACGACGGGGTCATATTTGTTGAACGAATGATCGAATATGCGGCGGGCGCGATCGGAAATAAAACCGGCAAAGCATTCTACATCAACTTCCTGACGAACATCACCCCGCATTGTGATTGTACGCCGTGGAACGACATCCCGATCGTTCCAGATATCGGCATCCTTGCATCGAGAGATCCGGTCGCACTCGACAAAGCCTGCTTTGACCTCGTGAATGAACAGGAGGGGATTTATGGCAGCCTTCTCCCCGATCATCATCAGCCGGGTGAAGAAAAATTCACTCGTGTCTGGCCTGGAACGAACCCGGAACTGCAGATCTCGTACGCAGAAGAGATGGGTATTGGGCGTGGCGAGTATCGTCTGATTGAGGTCTAATCTCTTTTTTTCAAATCTTAAACGCATAATCTTATCACTCTCTAAAATAAATTATGCAATCATCTATGGATACAAGGATTCGTTGCCTCATTTTTGCTCTTGTTGTCACAGCTTTGATGCTCGGCTCCCCGTATATTCCAACTCTCGGCCTGATCGTAGTTGCCTTTGCCGCAGTTCTCTATTTTGTGAACAAAAACCGGTATTTTGCGATCGGTGTGGGCATCCTTGCCCTATTATATAGCACAAGCCTCATACCGGTCTCGGCTCTGTTCGGCCCTCTGATGATGATCTTTTGGGGAGGGTTTCTGCTCAAACTCTTCAAAACTGCCAGGTATCCGGCATCTCTTTATACAATAGGTACCTCTGCGGCACTTTTTGGAACTATGCTCTACACAAACGAGTTCCTGCCGCTTGTGGGCATAATCGCGGTTATTGTTCTCCTGATGCTTCGAAGCATCCTAAAAGACCGGGAGGACGGGGCGATGATCAGCCTGCTTGGGGTCGCCATGACCATAACGCTTTTCGAGGATCTGAAGTTTTTTGTAGATTATCAGACCCTTGTCTTCGCGGTTGTGTTATGTGCTGCATTTGGCTACTTTGCCTACCGGGCAAAGACGATCGACATGAGCGGGGTCTTTGCAGCGGTTCTCTTTGGCGTGATCCTCATCACCTTTGCCGGTGTGAACTGGTTCTTCATTGTGATGCTGTTCTTCATCCTCGGATCCTTCTTCACCAAGTTCCGGTATGCGGAAAAGGAGTTCCTCGGTGTTGCCGAGGCAAAAAAAGGCCGCCGAGGATATATGAATGCATTTGCAAATGTGGGTGTCGGGGTCGTTGGGTCGATCCTGTATGGGATCACCGGTGACGTCATCTTCATTGCTCTGTTCCTTGGTTCAGTCGCAACTGCGGCAGGAGATACACTTGCAAGCGAGATCGGCGTGACCGGAGGAACACCGCGTATGATAACAACTATGCGACCGGTTCGGCCCGGAACAAACGGCGGTGTTACCTCGACCGGGGAATTTGCGAGCCTGTTTGGCGCATCGCTCATTTGTATACTGGCGTTCCTTCTGGGCGTGGCTCCCTGGTATGTCTGCATCATCGGCGTGGTCGCAGGATTTATTGGAACGAATCTGGACAGTCTCTACGGTGCTTTGATCGAAAATAAGGGGTTTATTGGGAATTCAGGAACCAATCTTCTCGCCACGATCTCGGGCGGGGGCTTTGCTATGCTCGTCTGCCTGGCTTTAAGAGCCGTTGGTCTCATCTGAGTTATCGTACAAACAGATCGTTGCCATGTGCATCGATCCCGACAACCACCGGCAGATCGGTGAGTTTGATCTCCCAGATCCCTTCGGCCATGCCTAACTCCGGATAATGGCAGCCGGCAAGCTCCATGCAGGATGCGGCAAGAGCGGCGCATCCTCCGGTGAAGGCAAAATACACTGCACGGCCGCGGAGTTCGTCCCGGACCTTCGCGGACATGCCGCCTTTCCCGATCAAGCCCCGGACACCGGAATCAAGCATGTGTTTTGTGAGATCGTTCATCCGTGCCGATGTTGTTGGTCCTGCGGCAACTACTTTTTTTTGTGCCTCGTCGATGACCGGGCCGCAGTGATAGATCACGGCACCTTTTGGATCGAAGGGAAATCCCTCCTCCTGGATCTTTAAGTGTGCTTCATCCCGTGCAGTATAGATGGTGCCGGAAAGGAGCACGCGGTCACCTGCGTGAAGGTCGAGGACCTCGTCACCAAGCGGGGTTTGAAGCCGGATCATACATCCACCTCAACAATGCCGCGTCTGGAACACCAGCACTGGATATTTACCGCGACCGGGAGTGAGGCCGTGTGACAGGCTCCCTCTTTTACTTTGACGGCAAGACAGGTTGTGTCGCCGCCAAGCCCCATGGCACCTATCCCAAGCCGGTTAATTTTGTCGCAGATCTCCTGTTCATAGGGGGTCATGTGATTTATCGGTAAGAGGAGTGCCTCTTTTGCAAAGGATGCGGCGGAGTCGAATGTTCCGCCGATCCCGACCCCGACGATGACGGGTGGGCAGGGGCGAGATCCCGCATCCTTCACGACTGAGGTGACAAAGTCCGGGATCTTTTCAACCTCTGAGGGGAGCATCATTTTGATCTGGGACATGTTTTCCGAGCCTGCACCTTTGGGGAAAACGGTGACACGGAGTTTGTC
>DALTVZ010000096.1 GCA_029987315.1 Methanocorpusculum sp. | reverse complement strand
GCCTATTTTTTAAATAAAACCCCTAAATAGGTTTTAATTAGGGAGCACGTGTATTTTTCATATGTGCACCCTCACCCCACACAAAAAAGAGGGAGCAGGTCATACGAGCTCCCTAATTCTTCATTAGGCAGTTGGAGAAATGGTCGTCTTCTTATAAGAAGAACGTCACGTAGATGATCCCCGCAAAAATCGCGGCAACCAGGAAAGCCGTTATGAAATCGGCCGCATGATACACCATCTTTCGTCTGTGCTCAGACGCCTTGCGGTATCCCCGCATATCGATCGTAAGACCAAGGGTATCCGCCTTTGCAAGTGAATTCAGCATCAGAGGAAGCATGACCGGGCCAAGCTGCTTCAGCTTACCAACCGGTCCCCCACCTGGAGAGTACCCGCGGGAAAGCTGCGCCTCATTGATCCGGACACCCTCTCTTTGCAGGGTCGGGATGAATCGGATCGCGATCAAAAACATCAGCGCATAATCGCCTGGGATCCGAAGGGTATAGAGGGCGTTCACCAGATCACGGGGCTGCGTCGAGATGACCAGAAGCTGGAACGAGAAGATCAGCACCGCGAATCGAAGAGCCATCTGAACAGCAAACATGATCGCTCCCGTAGTGACCGGGAACATGCCATTCGGCAGAAGCGTGAAGAGCACATTGCCCGACGCACTCGTAAGGACCGTCAAGATCACCAAGGCAAGACCTAAAATGATCAGCAGAGGGACCTGACGGATCAGTGGCTTGAACAGCCCGCCTATCCCGCCAAACGCCAGAACAAACACGACCATCGCTCCAAGAAGCAGCGGGTTTGAGGTAAAGATTGCTGCAAACATCATTCCCACCGCGAAGAAGATCTTCGTCATCGGTGAAAGCCGGTGAATGAACCGGGTACCGGGGATATACTGCATAATGTCTTCCATTTCACTCACCTCCGCGGATCGCGGTTATTTTTCCCGCTTCCATCTCGATGATCCGATCGGCATATCTTTTGGCAAGGACCGGGTCATGGGTCACCATAAGAATGGTTTTTCCCTCGTTTCGCATCCCTGTCAATACACGCATGATCTCATACGACTCTTTTGGATCGAGACCGGTGGTCGGTTCATCCATGATAACGATCTCCTGATCGGTCGCGATAACGCAGGCGAGAGCGAGTTTCTGGCGTTCTCCCCGGCTCAAATGTCGGGGATTCATCCCGGCTTTGCTGCCAAGACCTACAGCTTCCAGAGAGGTCTTCGGCGAAGCATCGGGTCTGCCGATGTTTTTCAGACCAAACATGATCTCCTTTTCGCAGGTGTTTTCAAACAGCATCGTGTCGGGATTCTGGAACACCAGACCGACATGTTTGGCGATCTCCGGGATCGATTTGCACACGATGTCCTCACCTTTTATCAGGACAGAGCCGGTGTCCGGACGAAGAAGGCCGTTCAGATGTTTCACGAGCGTGGTCTTTCCAGATCCGTTCTCACCCAAAATCGCGGCGATCTCTCCCTTGAAAAAGGAGACCGAGACATCATCCAAAGCAAGGACCTCGGGGAATTTGTGCGTGATGTGGGCGGCTTCCAAAACGACTTCGTGAGTCGCGGGAGCCTTTTTGAGGGCTGGATAGTTGGTGTCCTCAGGTTTTGGAACACCGTCATACACAATTTTACCACCGTTCATCGTGATCATCCGGGTGGCATAGCCGATCGTCTCATCGATCATGTGCTCGATCAAAACGATCGTATGGCCTTTTGCGGTCAGAGATTTGAGGAGCGTATAGACCTGGCGTCTTGCCTTTTTATCCAACTCTGAGGTCGCCTCATCCAAAACGAGGAGAGGGGTCTCTCGAGAGAGAGCCGCCGCCATGGCGACCCGCTGTTTCTGGCCGCCGGAAAGATTGTGAGGTGCACGGTCGGTCAAATGACCCGTACAGGTGACCTTGTAGATCCCGTCCAGCTTTCTTCTGACCTCGTCTTCCGGCAGATCGCGGGTCTCAAGACCGGTGAGGATCTCCTCCTCGACGGTGGTGAAGATGAGCTGAGCGTCAGCATCATCAAAGACCATCCCGACTTTAGCAGAAAGTTCGGTCACATCCTGGTATTCATCGGCATATTTCCCGTAAAGAGAAACATTTCCGACAATTGTTCCTCCATATGCATGAGCGAGTATCCCGGATATCGCACGGGCGAGCGTGGTCTTTCCAGAGCCTGAAGGTCCGTTTATGACGACGAACTCGCCTGAGTTTATTTTGAGCGAAACATTGTCAAGAGCCGGTGTCTCGGCCGCCTGATAGGTGAAGGTAAGATTTTCCAAAGATACAGCGTCATTTGGGGCCGCCGTTGTGTGGATCGTTTTGATGATGGTCTTTGTCTTCTGCATCACCGAGGTCGCAGGCATGGCGATGATCTGGGCGATGATGACATTCACTAACATTGCACTAAGAACGATCGGGATCAGGGCAATGGCAAAGGCGAGAACCGTAGCAACGGTTGTTTGCGTAGTGAAGAACATCACGAAGCAGGTGACGGTGATGAAGGTGAAACCGCTTGCCGGCGTCGCTACAGCAGTGGCCAAAGCTGGAGCAAGCCGCGTATGATCCTTCACAAGTTTATACACCGCAAGACAGACGACGGCACCGATCGGTTCTGATATGAGGTTTCCGAGGGGGAAGATCGAGTGCGAAAAAACCGCACAGATAATTCCCGCTACAACGCCTATCCCAAGAGCTTCCTTGAACTTTGGGACAACGAGGATGATCGCAAGGCAGTAGAAGGCGATCGTAAGATTTGCAACGATCGCCCCCGGTACAAACAGTGAGATGTACCGGGCAATCGCACCGGCGGCAAGTAAAATGCCGACGAGTGCTATATCACGAGATTTCATGATCAGTAGGGGTTTTATGAATATTGTTCGCGAAGTTCCCGTCTCAGGAGCTTCCAGCCATTGACCCGGGGGAGAGCGTCCACCGAAATGAGCCTGCGGGGAACTTTGTAG
>DALTVZ010000095.1 GCA_029987315.1 Methanocorpusculum sp. | reverse complement strand
GCTCCCAGAATCGGATTTGCTCTTCCTCACTCTCGCAATCCAGCTACGCTGTCTTGCTCGTCCCTTCATCGGGAACGTTCGGGCAAATCCTTTCGCCGCCCCAGCGGCTCATTGTTGGAAATGTATTGATTTTTAGATAAAATAAAGTCATCTCGATTAAATTATAGAAATTTTTCCTCACAGGAGGCGCTGGGGCGCCGACAGGATTTGCCCGAACGCTCCCGATGAGGGGCGAGCAATACAGCGTAGCTGGATTGCGAGAGTGAGGAAGAGCAAATCCGATTCTGGGAGCCCGAAGGGCGGGATTTGCGCCGATTCGCGGTTAAATAATCTCATGTGTCCACACCCAATAATACACGAAATCGATGTACATATCATCAGTACGTCAGCTTTTTTTGATTGAGATCACACCGCGTACATCCCACCTAAAAAAAAGAGTTATTAAAAATTCTCAAAAAATTATTTCGTGAGAGGAAGGTTCCAGGACCTCTCATGTTCCAAAACGAACTCCCACTCTTTTTTGCAGGCACACGGGATCTCCCAGACATCGTCCAGGATACTCTTATCGGCAGTAAGGGAATACTCATTGATCGCGTCAACGATCTCTTTGTCACATATCCCGCAGTTGTGCGGTCCGCGTTTGAATCCGCCGCCTACGGGATCGCATGCCACCGGCACCTCAGCTTCTCTCAGGGCTTTTACTGCTGACCAGAGATACGGCGGTCGGAAACCTCCTTTCTGCCAGTAATGCTCCAGCTCGGTTTTGCCTTGGACCGTGCAGAGGTTCATCGAGATCATATCCGCGTAGGGTGCCACCTCGTGAATGGATTTTTGCATATCATCCAATGCCTCCTTCTCCGTCAAAAACAGGGGTTTCATCATCAGATATGCCTTGATGCCTACTCCGGCATCATGGGCGATCTCGGATGCTTTGATGAAATCTGCAAAGCTGTTTCCTTTGTCGATCGACTTTTCCCGGATCTCGTCGTTTGTGGTTTCAAGTCCAATTGCGACCGTGAGCGGGTGTGCCTGCCCTGTGTCCAGGGTTCCTAGAAGACGGGAAAGAGCTTTTTCCGTTACATACTCTGATCTGGATTCAGCAATCAGCGGTTTTCCTGCAAAGAATTCGCCGAACGCATCCAGAACCTCCAGAGGGACCTCGTTTTCGTCAAAGACACTGCCTGAGGTGAATATTTTCCCGACCTCATACTCTTCAGGGTCATAGTTCTCCTCCATCCAAAGGATCTGTCCCTTCATGTGTTCGATCAGCTCGTCCCGTGAGCAGATATCACGGTCGTTTTTGTATCCGCACATCCTGCACCTGTTCCATGAGCAACCTCCGGAAAGGAATATGCCTGTAAGTGAAGAAAGAACTTCACCAAAATATCTGTCCTGTCCCTTCCAGGAAGTGAGAGGTTTTCTTGATTCTATCATGTATTATATCTCCTGATTTGTATTTTTGTAGTTCTGTATGAGCCGGAAGTAGATCTCTTCGCAGTTGTTCAGCTGTTCGATCCTGACCCGTTCATTCTGTCCATGCATGGTTTCCAGTTCTCCTGGTCCATACTCTATTGCGCGGAACCCGGCGAGGCGCAGTGCTCGTGCATCCGACGCTGCCCACTGGACCATCGGCTGGGAGTTGATCCCATACACGCCGCTGATCGCCTCACAGGCCTTCTGCACAAGAAACGAGTCGGTTGGCGTGATCGAGGCATTTGCTTTTGTTCTCGGCGTAATGATCGCTGATTTTGGGATGTGATCATATATCTCGTTTAAGACCTCATCACAATCAGCTCCCCACGGGAGCCGCATGTCCATCATGAGGCAACATTTTTGGGCAACGATATTTACCCGCTCTCCACCTGAAATGACACCGGGGTTATACATTATCTGCCGGAATATCGGTCCGAAATTGGTTATTGTCCCCTCCTCGACGATCCTGACCGAGTGCTCGATTATCTCCTCCATCTCTTTGGTCTGAGGATACACACGTTTGTGCAGTTTTCCCATCCAAGAAAGAAAATCCATTGCCTGCATCACCGCACTGTCTCCAACGATCGGATACAAAGATGAATGGCCGGGTGTCCCGACAAACTTCACATCGAATCTGCAGATGCCTTTCTGGCCGATCGCCGGGGCATATGCCGGAGTGGGTTCGGCGATGAGTACATCGCATGGGTGGATGAGATTTTTTTCCAGCAGATATCTGGTCCCATATCTTCCTCCTCCCTCCTCGTCACAGACAAATGCGAGGGAGACCGAAAGATCATCTCCTGCATCCTGCGATCTTTCCATAGCAGAAAGGATCGCGGCACATCCTCCTTTCATGTCGGTCGCCCCGCGCCCATGAACGAAGGTGTCATCGATCTTTCCAGAGCATGGATCATGGTCCCATCCTTCGTTCAAGGCTGGCACCACGTCTATATGTCCACTGAGAAGGAGACGCCCGGTCTGATCTTTTGATATGACATTGTCATGACCATTTGGCCCGGACGTGATCATCCCGGCTATGCCTATATCCTCCATAAAAGAAAGGATATATTCGGCAATTTCGCTTGTATCGCCGGGCGGGTTTTCGCTACGGATCTGTATCAATTCAGAGCAGAGCTTTGCAGCATTCATCTGTTATTTCCTTTTAAATTCAGCAAAGAGTTTCCCGATCGATCCTTCTGGGTATATGCTTCTGAGGAACTTCATTTTAAAGAGATCATCGGCCATGTCACAGAAGAACTGGGGTTGAAGAGGTACCTTTGAGTTTGGATCAAGAACGATCCTAAATCCAAGGTAGCAGGAGACCTCATCAGGGTCAAATATGAGTTGCCATAGGATAGGTGTCTCCTCGAACTGCTCTTTGTGGTTGTCCCTAAGCCATACCATGAATTTTGGGAAGAGAGCGTAGTCTCCGGTTTTCGCGATGTCCACGCGGCTACGCAGATATTCTGCGGTCATAACGCATCTTATCGAGTCGGAGCTGTATGCAAGTGATGAAAGTGTGTAATCCAGGCGGGCAATTGTGTCAATTAAGTAAAAGTACAATACCGGGTCCATGTCGGACGGTATCTCCAGGATGAGAGATTTTCGATACAGATGGTCGATCTGTTGCGAATACTCATTTTTCTCTAGTATCATATATTCTTGTTTGATGCGCAAGACAAAAAAGAGTTGGGCTTTGGGTAGTTCCTTCACATAAACATGTGAGTCCGGTGGCAGGTATTCAGCGTGAGATGTTTCTGATATGCTCGTCGGAAAGTTTCACCAGCTCGTTTTGCCCCGCAAGATCGGCCACACTTCTGATGGCCTCAAGAAGGTGGACCGACTCTTCAAGGAAACTCAGGATATCTGCCGGGAACAGGTCTATTCCATATTCATCGATCAGATGACGGTGGATATCTTTGTGGCTGAGTCCCATCTCGCGAAGTTCCAGGATACTGATCACAAATTTTCGTTCCGGGCAGCCGCAAAGGGGGGATTCGCGGCATTTACAGTCCAGAAAATCCTTAAAAAAACGAAGGATCATGTCCCGCGTTCCCGGGTCCAGACCATCGATGTTCATTGATCCGGAGATAGCCTCCAGATTTGCCGGATGAAAGGCGGCTTCAGGCAGACGGTGGCCTGCCGCACGCTGTAATTTTTTTATATAACGAAACCGGGCTCTGTTCGCGATCACGAACCTTCTCCGGATTCCTCATCAAAGTCTTTGAGAGATTTCATTGCATCGGCGATACGTTCGACCTCGACGAGCCACTCGTCAAAGAGTGTGGGTTCGTCGGTGTCCTTCACATACTTTCCGCAACAGGCAGCTCCGTTGATAACGGCAGATCCAATCGAGGATGCTATATCAAGAGCTTTTTCTGCATCTTTTTCAACGACCTTTCGACCTTCCTTGACGAGGTTTTTGATCTCCTCTGCCTGTGGATAGATCTGTTCGAGGTACTTCTGCCCTGCGGCAAAGAGGACCACAAGTGAGACCTGCATCGATCCAACGATCTCTGCGAGTTCTTCACCCGGGACCTCACTCATCACGATCTCTTCAACGCTGCGAAGCTTCATTCGTGCATCCTCGAGGGATATCCTGTTGTTCTGAAAGAGGCGGATGATCTTTATCACTGCAAGCGTGATATCATCTGAAAATCCGTCCAAAATGCGGAATCCTTCCGGCATCTCCTCAGATTCCTCGTCACCTGCCCAGTCGGCGGTTTCGAGGGTTTTGAGCCAGTTGTCCCATCTCTCCTGATTGTAGAAGATATAAAAGAGCTTGGGAGCAGATTCCGGCTCAGCTGTTTTCTTACTTTTTTTGGCAGCCATGCTTTATTACAAATAGTTCGGTCGAGTGGGGTTATAGAACTTGTGTTTGATTATGATTCTGTGAAACGACCGACACCTTTCCGAGGATCAGCCGGGAACCGTTCTTTTGGAACAGAGTGATAAAAAAAAGGTTAGAGTTTTTTTCCTGCATCCGCGCCGGCAGTGCAAAGGAAAATTTCTTTAACGGTGAACTTGATGAGATCTTTGCCTGGGTATCCAGGTTTCTTTGCGTCAAGCATCTCCTTCATCTTTTTGTGGTCAGGGGTTCCGGATTCAATTTTAACGGTTCCTTTCAACTGGAAACAGTTTCCGATCTCGCGGCTCCATACAAGGAGGGATACCTGCGGGTTCTCTTTCATGTTTGCCAGGGTCTTGTTCATGAAATTGTTTCCGATCCAGACCGTTTCTTTGTCCATGACCCATACGGAGGCCATTGGAGCTGCGTTTGGTACACCGGCTTTTGATGCGGTTATCAGGTGGCATACGCCGACTTTAGCAATCTGCTCTTTGAGTTCTGCAGTAATTAATGTCATTGCGAATAACTATGTTCTACTGGTATGTGAACCTTATCTTCATGTCCCTTTAGCCTATTTCTGTGCAAACGTCCTTGTATCGACTTGACATTTATCAACCATTACCTCCCATATATGAACATGGTTTCTGACGAGCGTAAAAGTCCAGTTGGCTCTCTTGCCGCATCACACGGTGGCGACCGTGTGGAGTTGGTCAATACTGTTCTCAAGCAGCTTGAGAACGACAATGTACGGTCGGTCCTTCTTCAGTTCTCTGATCTGGAAGGGAAACCGAAAAATGTCGCGATCCCGACGAAACAGATGAAAAAAGCCTTAACAGAAGGCATTAGTTTTGACGGTTCTTCTATCCAAGGATTTGCGAGGCTACAGGAATCGGATATGCTTCTTCGGCCCGAGCCTGAGACCTATCAGATCATTCCATGGTCGGATGAAAAATATCGTGTTGCCAGATTTATCTGCAGTGTCTATACGACCCGCGGCGAAGCGTTCACCGGCGATCCCAGATTCATTCTGCGTCAGCAGCTGGAAAAAGCGGAAAAGCTTGGATACACATTCAACGTTGGTCCCGAGATGGAGTTCTTCCTTTTCAGAATGGTGAACGGCCATCCTTCAGTAGAACTTCAGGATCACGGCAGCTACTTCGATCAGACCTCAAACGATCCGGGAGAGGATGTGCGCCGGGATCTTGTCACCTCTCTATCCGGGATGGGATTCGATATCGAAGCCTCGCATCACGAGGTTGCCCCGTCCCAGCACGAGATCGATTTTACCTACGGGAACGCTCTTTCCATGGCAGATAAGGTCGTCACCTTCAAGTTTGCTGCAAAGACCCTCGCGCTTCACCGCGGACTTCATGCGACATTCATGCCAAAACCGATCTACGGCATCAATGGTTCTGGTATGCATGTCAACTGTTCCCTTATGAAGGATGGGAAAAATGCATTCTATGACCCAGAGGGAGAACATCAGCTTTCCGACACCGCACGTCATTTTATCGCAGGCCTTCTCAAACACATCGACGGGATCACGCGTATTGCAAATCCGACGGTCAATTCATATAAACGGCTCATCCCGGGATATGAGGCGCCGGTCTACGTTGGCTGGTCGGCAATGAACCGTTCCGCTCTTATCAGGGTCCCCTCGTCCCGAGGAAAAAGCACCCGCGCCGAGCTGCGCAGTCCTGATCCAACCTGTAACCCGTATCTCACATTTGCTGTTATGCTTGCGGCAGGAATGGAGGGGGTGACCCAGAAGCTCGAACCTCCGGAGAGCGTGGACAAAAATATTTTCAAAATGACCGCGGCAGAACGTGCGGCAGAAGGGATCCGCTGTCTTCCATGGAATCTGCATGAGGCAAATACTGCTCTGATGAACGATCCGCTTTTATGCAATGTTCTAGGCGAACACGTTGTAGCCCAGATCAACCGTATCGGTGAGCTTGAGTGGGCAGATTACTCCAAGTCGATCTCCGACTGGGAGATCAGACGCTACCTCGCGACATACTAATATAATCAATTTTTTTTAATAGGACTTACGCGGTGTAATCTTAACCGAAAAGATAACGTATTCTCAGGTTGTACTTCGTTTTCGTGTAAGGGATCAGTGTGAATGCATCAGATAAAAACCGCGATAATTCGCGGAGGCGTGCAAGCCAAAGGCTCGCATGCCGCCTCAAGCGGATAAAATCCGCTTGGGCTTATTCGCGGTTAAATTAATTCATGTTTCCACACCCGGCCATCCCCTTCCCGAATTGGATTGAGAGCACACCGCGTAAGTCCTATTTTAAAACGAAGAGACTTTTCTTCCTATCACAGAAAATCATATTCGATTCCGTTCCAGCAAAGTATATATTGTTAGCTCCCTAACATAATACCATATGGATGACAGAGTTCCGATCGCGGTCTTGATAAAGATACTTTCAAATCATATCAAGCGAAACTTGGACAGTTCTGCGGCTCAGGGACCTCTGAAAAATCTCACCGGTACTCAGTTTCAGATAATCGGGTATGTTCATCATGCCGCGAAGAGCGATATCTTTCAAAAAGACATCGAGACAAAATATTCTATTCGTCGTTCCACTGCGACCGGGATCCTCCAGCTCATGGAAAAGAACGGGCTCATCATCAGAGAACCGGTCGATTACGACGCCAGACTGAAAAAGATCGTGCTCACTGAAAAGGCACTTGCCCTTACCAGAGAAGCCCGACAGAACTTGGTTGGACTTGAAGATCATCTCATCAAAGGGATATCTGCAGAGGAACAGGCGTTTCTTCGTTCAATTATTTCAAAAATGAAAACTAATTTAGAGGAAATGGTATGATCCATATAATAAAGCGCCTCGGGCAATCTATACGCGAATTTAAAAAACCCAGTCTGCTCGCACCCGTGTTCATTGGGCTTGAGGTGGTGGTTGAGGTGATCATCCCGTTGATCCTCGCAGGTCTCATCGATAATGGGATCACCGGAGGGAACATGGGTATTATCCTCCGGCTCGGCCTTGCTCTGGTCATAGCCGCGGTACTTTCCCTCATATTCGGTGTTCTCGCCGGAAAGTTTGCCGCCTCTGCCTCTTCCGGGTTTGCACGTAATCTCCGACATGATATATTCTATAATGTCCAGAACTTCTCGTTTGCGAACATCGATAAGTTCTCAACATCCAGTATCGTGACCCGGCTCACCACCGATGTAACGAATGTACAGAATGCGTATCAGATGATCATCCGCGTGGGGATCCGAAGTCCTATGATGCTGATCCTGGCCTACATCATGGTCACAGGGATCAATCCGGATATTTCTTTGATCTTCCTTGTGCTGATACCGATCCTTGGTGTTGGGATGTACCTGATCATCACCAAAGTTCAGCCGATTTTTGAGATGGTATTCAAAACATTCGATAGGCTGAACAAAGTCGTTCAGGAAAATCTCAGAGGCATTCGTGTTGTGAAATCCTATGTCCGTGATGATCATGAGGTGGAAAAATTCAAAGTTGTTTCCAAAGATCTCTACGGATACTTTTCGCAAGCAGAAAAGTTGCTTGCGTTTGTCAGCCCGTTGATGCAGTTCACCATGTATCTGTCTATCCTGCTTGTCTCCTGGTTCGGGGCCCAGTTCATCGTTGCAGGGAACTTGACCACCGGTCAGCTGGTCGGTCTGTTTGCCTACATTATGCAGATTTTGATGAGTCTGATGATGCTTGCCATGATTTTTGTCATGATCACAATGTCCCGCGCATCTGCGAGAAGGATCGTTGAGATCCTTGACGAAGAAAGCGACCTAACGAATCCGAAAGATCCGGTGTTCATTGTTAAAAATGGAGATATCAGCTTCCGGGACGTGGACTTCAGCTACTCGTCCACTGCTGACCGGATAGCTCTTGAGAAGATCAATCTGGAGATAAAATCAGGTGAGACGATAGGGATCTTAGGTGGGACAGGCAGTTCCAAGACGACGCTTATCCAGCTCATCCCCCGACTCTATGATGTGACCGGTGGTTCTGTTTTGGTCGGAGGGGTGGATGTTCGAGATTACGATCTGACAACACTTCGCGATCAGGTCGCAGTAGTTCTTCAGAAGAATGTTCTCTTCTCAGGGACCATCAAGGAAAATCTTAGATGGGGTAATTCTGATGCTTCGGATGAAGAGATTGTTCGTGTGAGTAAACTTGCCTGTGCAGATGAGTTCATCCAGAAATTTCCAGATAAATATGATACGAAGATCGAACAAGGAGGTTCAAATGTTTCCGGCGGCCAAAAACAGAGATTATGTATCGCCCGTGCTTTGTTGAAGAAACCAAAGATCCTCATTCTGGACGACTCCACGAGCGCTGTGGACACAAAGACAGATGCACTGATACGCCAGGCTCTTGCAACTGAGATCCCCGGCACCACGAAGATCATCATCACCCAGCGTTACTCCTCGGTCGAGAAAGCGGACAAGATCATTGTGATGGATGGCGGTCATATCAATGCTGTTGGTACTCATGCCGAGCTTCTTATGACGAACTCGATCTATCAGGAGGTCTATTTGACACAGAGAAAGGGAGGTGAGACATAATGGCGCCGCCAATGGGTCCGGGAAGCAAACATCCAGGACAACCTGTCGTAGGCCGCAAACCCAAGAATGTAAAAAAGACGCTCAAACGTCTTCTTTCCTATCTTCCGGGTATGTATAAGATCACACTCATCGTCGTCGCCATCTGTATCCTGCTAAGCACCATTGCGGGGGTGATAGGTTCACTTTTCCTTAAAGTGCTGATCGACGACTACATCACCCCGCTTCTCGGTGTGGAGTATCCGGTATTCACTGCCTTACTGCAGGCGATCCTTTTCATGGGTCTGATCTATCTTGTCGGTGTTCTTGCAACGCTTCTTTACAGCAGACTCATGGTGATCGTTTCCCAAGGAGTGATGAAGAGGATCCGTGATGATATGTTTGCCCATATGCAGAAGTTACCGATCAAATACTTTGACACCCATCAGTTCGGCAATACGATGAGTCATTACACAAACGATACGGAAACACTGCATCAGATGCTTTCTCAAAGCGTTCCTCAGGTGTTTTCTTCAGGCATGACCATCATTTTTGTGTCCTTCGCGATGATCTATACGAGTATCCCCTTGACGCTCCTCGCTGTCTTAATGGTAGGTGTGCTCTTTTTCGTTTTGAAAAACATAGGGGGAAAAAGTGCGTCCTACTTCGTTCGTCAGCAAAAATCGCTTGGTAAGGTGAACGGATACATCGAGGAGATGATCAACGGACAGAAGGTGATCAAGGTCTTCTGTCATGAGGACAAGGCCAAATCCGAGTTCAACGTCATGAACGATGAGCTGTGTGAGCATGCAACTGCGGCCAACAAGTTTGCGAATATATTCATGCCGATCGTAGCAAACATCGGAAATATTCAGTATGTTCTGATCGCAATTGTTGGGGGCGCATTGGCAATAAGCGGGATCGGCGGGCTAACTCTGGGAGCGATCGCCGCATTCTTGCAACTCAGTAAAAGTTTTATGATGCCGATCAGTCAGGTTTCTCAGCAGTTGAGTTCTGTTGTAATGGCTTTGGCGGGTGCTGAGCGCATCTTCGAGCTGATGGATGAACCGGTGGAGGAGGATACCGGGGACGTTACTCTCGTTAATGCAAAGATCGAAGGGTCTTCTCTTGTGGAAACGCTGGATTATACGGGTATTTGGGCATGGAAGGAGATCAAAAATGGATCGCCGGTGTATACTAAACTCGAGGGGGATGTTCAGCTCCGTGATGTGAGTTTTGGCTATACCCCGGACAAAGAGGTTTTGCATGACATCTCTGTGTATGCACGTCCAGGCCAGAAAATCGCGTTTGTTGGAGCAACTGGTGCCGGAAAGACGACGATCACCAATCTGATCAACCGATTTTATGAGGTCCATGAAGGTGAGATCTTCTATGACGGTATCGATATCAAGAGGATGAGGAAGGCTGATCTTCGAAGATCACTTGGGGTCGTTTTGCAGGATACGAATCTGTTTACCGGGACGGTCATGGAAAATATTCGATATGGAAAGCTGGATGCGACCGATGAGGAGGTACAAGCGGCGGCACGTCTTGCAAATGCTCATGACTTTATCTCCCGGCTTCCCGAGGGATATGATACGGTTCTTACAGGAGATGGAGGAAGTCTTTCACAGGGTCAAAGGCAGCTTTTATCCATCGCTCGGGTGGCAGTTGCAAATCCTCCGGTGATGATCCTGGATGAGGCGACATCAAGCATCGATACCCGAACAGAGGCCATTGTCCAGGCAGGTATGGATTCTCTCATGAAAGGACGAACGGTCTTTGTGATCGCTCACCGTCTTTCGACCGTGCAGAATGCTGATGTGATCATGGTCCTTGAGTCAGGTAAGATCGTTGAGAGAGGCAGTCATCAGACGCTTATCCAAGAAAAGGGTAAGTATTATCAACTGTATACGGGAGCGTTTGAGCTCGAGTGATCGAGACTCTCTACCATTTTTTAACTGAACGTGATCCTTTGTTTCGCGCACCGTTGAGATCGCGATGCAAGCTCTCGAGATGTTTATCCACGAATGCCATGGATTTATAGGCCTTCACTGCGTTCAATTTATCATATGACACAGGATATAGCGGCCATTCTCCTGGCAGAAGGTATCGAGAAAACGATCACCTGCGGCAAAGCACACATCATCGCTGAAAAATATCAGATAGCCATTAGCGATATAGGCGGCTTCTGCATACAAAACGACATCAAGATCACCCAGTGTATGCTGGGCTGTTTCAAATAATTTTTCGGATCTGCACAGGCTGCATATGCGTGGTTACATCAAGCGACGTGTTCTGGATCAGATCGCTGCTGTCCGCATCGACATAATGTGACGGCATAAACACTGTTTTTTCTAAGATCTCATCCGTGACCCGCGCCATTCCAGAGATGACCTTATCTTTGGTCAGAATTTCCACGGAATCACCCTTAATGATCCCAAGTTCTGCCGCATCCTTTGGATGGATCTCAACCCAGTTCGCTGTCTCTGTCCTGCTCCGAGTCATCTTCCCGGTATCCCAATGGAAAATGCACCGTCCCATCGACAACAAAAATGGAAACTCTAGCGTGGTCGTATCGCAGATACGCGTCCAATCTGCAGGAATGAACCGGGCTTTCCCGCTCTCCGTCGCAAAATTTTCAGCATAGAGCTGTTCGCTCCCTGCTTCACTGACAGGCCATTGCATACCTTCCGGCCGCTCTACTTCTTCATAGGTCATCCCGGCATAGATCGGGGTCAACCGCACGATCTCGGCAAAGATATCCCCATACGTTTTCCAGGGGAACTGCTCTGCATATCCCATCTTCTCAGCTAGAAGCGTGAGTATCTTCCAGTCCTGTTTTGTTTCCCCTATACCGTCCTGAGCTTTTTGCAGCCGTTGGATACGGCGTTCCGTATTCGTCTGGGTCCCGTCCCTTTCTGCAAAACAGACCGCTGGAAAAACAACATCGGCAAATTCGACGGTTTCATTTTGAAAAATATCCTGAACGACGACGAACTCAAGATGGGAGAATGCCTCCCGGGATCTCGCCAAATCGGGGCCAGAAAGTACTGGATTTTCACCAAGAATATACATAGCTTTGATCTCGCCGGTATTCTTCTGCAGATGCTCCATCATCTCCGTACTGTCGTGCCCCCGTTTAGGTTCGGAGATGCCGTCTGCAAACTTCCATTCCCGGGAGAACTTTGCGGAAACATTTGAATCATCGACCCGCTGGTATCCGGTGAAGTATTCGGGCAGGATCCCCATATCACAGGCACCCTGGATATTGTTTTGTCCTCGAAGGGACGAAATCCCGGCTCCTTTTTTCCCGATGTTTCCCGTCAGAAGCTG
>DALTVZ010000094.1 GCA_029987315.1 Methanocorpusculum sp. | reverse complement strand
GGCCTTGCGAGGTAACAATATTACCCCCAATCACTTATTAATCCACCGAAGCAGAAGGGGAACACAAAGGGAAAAATCCCACATGTTCACAGTCTGTCAAGTTGACTCGTGAGGTAATAATGTTAGAAGAGGCAACATATAAAGACGCCGAAACGATATCCTAAAAAATAGATTGTTGAATGGATTTAGAGCTGCATCATACGTGAAAGGGCATCAGAGACCATCTTTTTCCAATGACCCGGGGCGAAATGATACGTATCACGCGCAAGCAAAACATCCTCTGACGGGCAATCAGAAGCAAAAGCATCCACGCGATCAAGGGTGGAATTTGCTGCATCCTGGATCCAAAGATCGCGGGTCTCCTGATTCACCACAAGAATAGACTCTGCACGCACAGAAATCAATGTTTTTCCATCGGGAGTCGTATAAGCA
Organism: Methanocorpusculum sp.; assembly: GCA_029987315.1. Taxonomy (GTDB): domain Archaea; phylum Halobacteriota; class Methanomicrobia; order Methanomicrobiales; family Methanocorpusculaceae; genus Methanocorpusculum. Next base: position 1,412 of record DALTVZ010000094.1, on the reverse strand, counting down.
TTCGGCTTTCCGACAACTATCACGAATGACGGGGTTGCCGTATCGATCTTTGCGAGCTGATGCATCGCTTCGGGCTGATACGAGCTTGCGTTTATGTAGAATACTCCGGTTGGGTCAGAGACCCGCGCACGATATAAAATATTTTGATCGCCGACCTTGTCCTTTTGGGTGATGGTGCCTGCAATAAGAACACGATTACACCGCTCACCGGTTGGCAGCAAAAGATACGCCGGGCTTTTTTCATCCTCGGTATCTTTGATGGTCTTTGTAGCCTCACGCAGTTCAGCAGCAAACACACGTTTTGCCGGTTCACGTTCATATGACACGAACTGCCCATTTGAACCACCACTCGAATTCATACGCCGTCACCTCCAACAACAACTCCCGCACGATTCATAAGCTCGGCAGTAACCTTTGGATCCAGATGGATAAACTCGGCAGATTTCACAAGGACCCTGCCATCGAAATCTATGCCATAGCATTTCACATATCTTCCGCACAGCCGCTCAGTAAGTTGAGCCTGGATCTCTTCCAGACCAAGCGGACTGTTCGAAGCGGCCTCGATCGCCTGATCCATAGTCATTCCGGAAAGTCCCTCAGTAACATCCCGGTTCATAAGAACATTATATGCACGGTGGCCATCATCCACAACACCTTTGATCCTAAGATCATAGTTGAAGGTGTTCTGGATCTCATGGATCGGACAGAAGTTCTGTCGGGAAAGAACACGATTACATCCCTCGACCGGGCAGCGCCTAACAAGACCAGACCCTTTCGAGACCTGGACCATCGTCCCGGACACCTCATCCAGACGAGTTCCAACTGCAATATCCACGGTTGGCTCCTCTGCGGTGTACGTCGCCGGGTTCAGACTGATAGAAAGGCGGCCATTGAACTCATCCACCTTCGCATTGATGATCTCGTAAACACGCCCTAGTTCCAGACGTTCCTTGGAATCATCCTGCCACAGAACAAACTTGGTCCTTCCGGTCTCATCACCGACAAGGCCGGTCTGCATCATCCGTTCGCTCTTAGACTCCCACTCTTCAACAAACTTCACGCGAAGAGAGGCATAACCTACTTTGAGGTCACGGATACAAGAGATCGGAAGCGGATCACATGGAGCAGAAATGCCTGACTTGACAGGAACTGAGATCTCAGAATCCTCATCCTGTATCCAAACAGCCGAGTTGAGCGTCAGAGATAATCTGCCGTTGAACTCATCCACGCTTGCATAGAAAATATTGTACACAGCTCCCGGGATCAGCTTCTCTTTCTCCGGATCCTGCCACAGAACGAATTTTGTTCGGCCTGACTCATCGGCAACAAGTCCGCTCTGCATCATCCGATCACTTCTCGCTTCCCATTCCTCGATGAACTTTACGTGGATACAGGAAACGACACCCGCCTTC
>DALTVZ010000093.1 GCA_029987315.1 Methanocorpusculum sp. | reverse complement strand
CTCGCACCGACGTGCAGATCTCGTCCGAAAGAGACAGGTCATTGACATAGGAGTTCTTGGAGTGGAAAACGGTCTTTACCGGCTTGAAGTGCTTGGTGAAGGCGGCCTCTACATTAAAGAACTCGTATCAGGAGACGGGGGCAGAACAACTCCCAGTCTCGCTGAAATCCTCGGCGTACCCGCCAAAGTCGTCGAATTAGACGTGGTGCAGGTCGACGGATTACCAAATATTGGAGATGAGTAAACATGGCAAAACACAATGGAATTAAAAAAGGAACAAGATATAAGTTACAGAAAAGTCTGCGTACCCGTGGTATGCCAAACGTCACCAAGGTCATTCAGCACTTCGAAGAAGGACAGAAAGTTCACCTTGTCTTAGACTCAAGTGTTCAGAAAGGGCAGCCCCACCCGAGATTCCACGGAAAAACCGGAACGATCATCGGTAAGAGAGGCAGAGCCTGGCTCCTTACAATCAAAGACGGCAATGCAACTAAAACAGTCATTGCACGACCACAGCACCTCACGGCGCAGAAATATAATTAAACCCCAAATACTTATTTTAGATTAACAGGAGTCTCGCATGAAAGTAAAGAAAGTTATCAGTGAAGATATGATGACCCTCCCCGAGCTGCGCGAAGAGCTTATTGCGATTCGTGATAAGCGCTCCAGCGGAGAACAAGGTGACGATCCCTCTAGAAGCATATCATACGAACTGCGTAAGAGTATTGACCATGCAGACATTCTCAATAAATGTAGTGTTGAAACGGCAAAGTCACTCCTTTGTATCCTTGCATCCATGGATAAAACAAAACCGGAAATTGCCTGCAGGATGGTAAACATCATGCCAAAAAGCCGTGATGAGATTCGGGCCATATATGCTAAAGAGCGGTTTACTCTTCTCCCCGAAGACTTAGACCAGATTCTTGACACTCTGCATAAGTACGAGTGAGTGGTAGAGATGCCGCCAAACACTGAGAGGACCGATAAGAAGGAAGTTGAAGCTATAGTGCTTGACTACCTCCAATGGGGGTATGCAAGCGACAGACGTCCTTTGAATCAGCGTGAATCAATTATTCTCGCAGTAGGCACCGACCAGTTCAAACTCCTCGAACTCATCGCAAAGAAAGACGTTGCAATCAATCTGCACGATAAGGTCTACATCGGCGAAGAGGAGAGAAAGCATGTTGAACGGGTGAAACGTCGGTTATCGTATGATGGTCTCACCCCAACAGCAAAAGGCGAGCTTGAACCGATAGTCGAGAAGATTATTGCAGTGTCTGAAGAACGGTTCGTGGAATTTTACAACACAGCAGTTCCGATCAGTCTCAAGATGCACATGTTAAACCTCCTTCCGGGATTCGGCAAAAAAACACTTATCGATACCTTGGAAGAAAGAAACAAAAAACCATTTGAAAGCTTCGAGGACATCCGTGCCCGCGTGAAGACTCTCCAAAAACCGGAGAAGTTTATCCGTGAAAGGATAATGCTTGAACTTGAAAACCCGGAAGAGAAATATCATCTCTTTACCTCAAAATAATCTTTTTTTATGAAAACACCAAAGGATCAGCATTTCCTGATTGATACAGACGCAGTAGATTTTATCGCCGAGTCGGTCCCCATCAAAGGAAAAAATGTACTTGAAGTCGGACCAGGCGGAGGAGTTCTGACAGCCGCACTTCTCGAACGCGGAGCAAACGTCAGAGCAGTGGAACTTGACGGAACACTTCTTCCAAACCTCGAAAAATGTTTTGGTAACGAACTTTCTACAGGTCAGTTAACCATAACAAGAGGCGATGCCTCGAAAGTCGATCTTCCGGAATTTGATCTGGTTATCGCAAACCTTCCCTACTCCATCTCTTCCAAGATCACATTCCGACTGCTCGAGACCGGCTTTGAGGTTGCAGTTTTGATGTATCAGTGGGAGTTTGCCAAACGAATGGTATCACCTCCGGGTAGTAGAGAATACGGCAGGCTCTCCGTAATGGTTCAGACATATGCAGATGTTGAACTTATCCTGAAACTTTCGCCGCGAGCATTTTCACCCCCACCGGAGGTTGATTCTGCTGTAGTCAAGATAATCCCGCATGAACCGGTGATCAGGATCGTGGATCGTGAAGTGCACTCAATACTTGTTCGTGAACTGTTCTCCCACAGAAGAAAGACCACACAGAACGGACTCAAAGGAATGAAAAGTATCTATGGCGAGGATACAATGTCAGCACTCATCAACAATCTCCAAAAAGATCTTCTCGCTAAACGCCCGGAGCAGCTTTCCATTCCTGATTTCATTGAGCTTGCTAACCAGCTGGCAGATCTGATATAATGGATATCGACACAAGCCAGATCTATTTTCCATCGGAGGATACCTATCTCCTGATAAAAGCTGCACTTTTCGAAGTGAAGCCAACCGATCGGGTTTTGGAGATCGGAACTGGTTCGGGAGTTGTGGCAAAATCCGTAACAGAGGTAACACCCTGGGTTCTCGCCGTCGAAATAAATCCTCACGCTGCAAAATATGCGCATGAAGTGAATGGTGTTGAGGTCATCAGAGGAGATCTCTTCGATCCGATTTGCGGCAAATTCGATTTGATACTATTCAACGCCCCCTATCTCCCAACATATCCAAATGAAAGGCTTGATGACTGGCTCGAATACGCCCTTGACGGCGGACCTTCCGGTCGAGACGTTATTGAACGATTTATACGTGAAGTATCTACCCGGCTCTCAACATTTGGAAGGATACTCCTTCTCATCTCCTCCCTTACCGAGATAGATGAAGTGCTAAAACTTTGCCACAAAGAGGCTTTGATCGCTTTTGTGGTGGCAGAAAAATGCCAGGAGGATGGCGAGATACTCTATGTTTTAAGGATCTCGCGAGATCTCTGCTCTCTATGCGGAACTTGATCGATCCGTAACAGCTCTGAATTTAGAATATGTTCCGTAAAGTATCGGAATACGACATAACACTTTTTTTACCTCTCCAAAATGTAAAAATTTTGTCCAAGGAAGATCTGAAACACAATATCGAAAATTCTGCCACCTTGAAAAATTTATTAACCTCTGAAACTGATTGTTAGATTATCATGAACAAAAAGCAGGATCTTACTCATGAGAACGGAGCTCCGGTTCCCGATAACATGAACTCGCTCACAGCCGGACCTCGCGGCCCACTAATGCTTCAAGATTTGTGGTTCCTGGAAAAATTGGCTCATTTTGACCGAGAAGTTATTCCGGAGAGACGCATGCATGCAAAAGGTTCTGGCGCATTTGGTACTTTTACAGTTTCTGGTGATGTACAGAAATACACCAAAGCAAAGGTCTTTGAAAAAGGCAAAAAAACCGATGTGTTTGTGCGGTTTTCTACGGTTGCCGGCGAACGTGGGGCGGCTGACGCAGAACGTGATATCCGCGGATTTGCCATAAAATTCTACACCGATGAGGGAAACTGGGATCTGGTAGGCAACAATACCCCTGTCTTCTTCCTCAGGGATCCTCTGCAGTTTCCCGATCTGAACCATGCCATTAAGCGTGATCCAAAAACGAACATGCGTTCAGCACAAAATAACTGGGATTTCTGGACCTCACTTCCCGAAGCTCTTCATCAAGTCACGATCGTCATGTCGGACCGTGGGATCCCGGCAAGTTTCCGACACATGCACGGTTTTGGAAGTCACACTTACAGTCTGATCAATAAAGAGGGAAAACGTGTCTGGGTAAAATATCATTTCAAAACCCAACAAGGGATCAAAAACATCACCGACCAGGAGGCAGAGACTCTCGTAGGGATGGACAGAGAAAGTAATCAGAGGGATCTGTTTGAAGCGATCGAGCGAAAAGATTTCCCGAAATGGACGATGTACTTCCAGATAATGACAGAGGAGGAGGCACGGAACAGAAAGGAAAATCCTTTCGATATCACGAAGGTCTGGAGTCACAAAGAGTATCCTATGATAGAGGTCGGCGTTCTTGAACTCAATAGGAACCCTGAGAATTACTTCGCCGATGTTGAGCAGGCCGCGTTCAATCCAGCAAGTATTGTGCCAGGCGTTGGTCTTTCCCCAGATAAACTTCTGCAGGGCAGACTCTTCTCTTATGGCGATGCACAGAGATATCGACTTGGCGTGAATCATTCATTGATCCCGGTGAATCGTCCGAAGGTGGATGTCCATGCATATCATAGAGATGGCCTGATGCGAGTGGACGGAAACTACGGCGCTGCAAAAACATATGTCCCAAATAGTTATGGAGAGTGGGTAGAACAGAAGGAATACCGCGACCCATCACTGATGCTTTGCGGCGATATGGACAGATATGAGCAAAAAGACGATGTGAACGATAACTGTTTTTATCAGCCCGGCGATCTCTATCGACTAATAACTGAAGATAAGAAACAGGTGCTCATCGAGAATACAGCGCGGAATATGGCGTCGGTGACGGAAAACATCAAGTACCGGCATGCGGCCCATTGCTATCTGGCAGACCCGGATTACGGTACCAGATTTGCAAAAGCCTGCTCTCTTGATATCAAAAAAGTAGTATCGATCTCCCGGATGAGCCATGCCGAGAGAATGGAGTATACGAAAAAATAGAGGAAATATTCACTCTTTTTTCTTTTTTACAACGGCTGGTTCTTTTCTGAAATCTGGCGTTTCATTATCGATATCGACCGTGATCCCGATAAGGAAGGCGTTCATTCTATCGATTGCCTCTCGATTTTGCGTGTTGGCTGTTGCAGCTTTCTGATAACAGGCATACGCCATATCATGCTCGCCGCGAAGATCATACACCTTTCCGAGTTCGACCAGTGCACGACTGTCCTTTGGATTGTCGGCAACACAATTTCCAAGGATCTCTAATGCTTCATCATAGTTGCCGGCACGCCGCTGATCGATAGCTGTCTCGATTATGCTTAATGGATCAAAAGACGAAGAGCCTAGTCTGGACTCGACCTCATTCCCAACGCTGGTTTCCCTCGGCTTTCTCTTCGGCGGAGGTATATACTGAGATGCCTCACGCTTCTTTCGCTCGACACGATCCTCCATCTCCTTGTTTGCCCTGCGGGGAGCTTTCGGGGCCTCAATCTCGACCTCTTCACGCCGAAGCTTGCGGGTCCCTGCCTTTTTCCGCCGTTCGTCATCATGAGTGTGTTTGTCCGCTGCTTGTGTCTCTTTCTTCTTCGCGACCCAAGCAGGCTCAGAAGAGGGTTTGGCAGCAGATTTTTTGTCCCCGATCCATACGGCTTCTTTTTTCTCAGTCGAACGACGGTCGACCCGGCGTTTCTCTTTCGCCCGCTCATCATCCATGCACGATAGTTCGGCAACTATTTCGAGCGGATCATCCATTACACGAACCAGTTTGTCGATCTCCAAAAGCCGTTCCATGCCGATAAAATGCTCTGACATGACCTTTCCAAGAGGAGATAGTTCTAGGATACTGCCGGACTTTCGGACGAGTTTGTGTTTGATAAGTTCAGAGAGAGGATCGTCCCCGACACCGACCATACTGTTTCCTACAGCGATGATATCAGCCTCACGGCCGCGGCAGGTGATCGCATTTGCTGCAAACTCCTCTGATGTTTCCTCGATATCGTATACCGGAGAGACCTCTTCCATAGCTCCTTTGAGGAGTTGGATAGCGACCTCTTCCTCAGTAAGTTTTGTTTCACGCGAATAGGATACACCGGGTTCGGCGAGAACAATAACACGTCCGAGATCGTGGTAATCTGGTCGGCCGGCACGACCCATCATCTGGTGAAACTCTTGAACTGACAACCAGTCTATGCCCATTGCCAAGGCATCAAAGATCACCTGACTTGCAGGAAAATCAACACCAGCTGCCAGTGCTGCAGTGGTAACTACACAAGCAAGTTTTCCTTCCTCGAACTGCCGTTCAACTGCTCTGCGTTCCTGAGATGTGAGCCCGGCGTGATAGGGGGCGGCTGTTGCTCCTATTGCCTCGGCCACGGTGTGACATCGACTTCGGGCGTTCGTGAAAACAATCGTCTGACCTTTGAATCCCTTGGAAGAGGTCTTATTGAACTCCTCAAACACTAATTTTTTTATGAACGGGATCTTCGCATCTTTTTCGGTAAATATCAGATGGCGTTCCAAAGCTACCGGGCGATCAGCATACGATACAAGCGCTGCATTCAGTTTTTTAGCGAGAAGATTAGGGGAACCTATGGTTGCTGAAAGATAAAGGAACTGAGCCTTGGGTGCTACGTATTTCAATCGGGCGATCAGTCCGTCAAGCCGGTGACCGCGCTCGGGATCTTCGAGCATCTGAACCTCGTCTATAACAACGGTCCCAATGTTGCTGACAGGCATGCCTTTTCTGAGAAGATTGTCCATACCTTCATAGGTTCCAACAACGATCCCGCCGCCCGCACCGCGATTTCCAACCGGACGGGTCTCCGGCAGATTAACGCGGGATACACCGGTCATTATCGAAGTCTGGGTAATAGACTTGTATTTTTCAGAGAAGCGGTCATACTTCTGATTTGCAAGAGCAACGAGAGGGACCAGAAATAACATTCTGCCGCGTTTTTCGATATAATTTTTCAAACCGGCCATCTCTCCGATGAAGGTCTTCCCGCTCGCAGTTGCGGCAACAACAAGCAGATCTTTTCCAAATAAGAGGCCTGACTCGACAGCACGCTGCTGAGCAGGCATGAGTGTTTCAACACCGCACACCTCAACAAATTCCCGTGGCAGAGGGAGATTCTCGATACGTTCAGTCGGTGTCTGATCATGTGCCTCAAGTCGATCAAACATCGTTTTCTTGGTATCAATTGACTCAGGCTGGAGAATCGCAAGTACCATATCCAGGTCACGATACTCTTCAAGGAGGTTTTCGATATGAAGCTGCGTGCGTTTACCCAGATGCTTGATGTGACCAAGTTCACGGCGGAGCTCTCGTTTCGCACAGTCAAGACAGACAAACTCCTGACCGCATTTTATCCGTGTCTGTTCGGTGAGAGGTGTGATACGATCATCAAAGAGACAGGTCCGACAAAGTGTGGTCGTCTCCCAAGGCAGCTGCATGCTTTTCAGGAAATCCTGAAACTCCGGCATGTTCTGAGTAAGTTTGATCGGGCCGTTTGCACGAAGAACTGTTATGAACTCTTTTGTCGGGGTTTTTTCAGCGTGTGATGTTCCGGGTCTTCTGACAAAAAACTCAGAGGGGCGCATCCCTTTGGAAGTCTCTTCGAGTTCAACAGTGCCCACATGCTTTATTTTGCCTGCCTTTGCATCATCACAAAAATAGGCTTTATACCCCTTTTTCCAGGGATGGACAAGAGTCGTCACGTTATTCTGTCACCAGTTCGTGGATCGTATAGGAAAGACCCGAAGTTTCGAGGCGTTTCAGGAAATCGGTAAACTCTTCATCAACAATCAAGATCAGACAGCGCATTCCGTGGAATGCCGCTTCAACGGCCCCTTCCCGTGCTCCAAAGAACATATCAGGTTTAATGCCTGAGTTTTTACAGGCCATATACGCTTCAAGTCCTACTGCTGCGATGACATCGGCATTTTTTGCAAGCGAGAGGAACTTTTCCATTGAGACCATCTTTGAACCGCCGCGTTCGATCCGGGGTACTTTGGCAACATCCACCTTTCCTTCGGTGTGTTCAATGATACCAGCGAGCCGAGCCACACCAACATCCATCCCCTCAGAAGCATCGGCCGTGACCATTCCCATAGCGGTCTGGGGGCGTTTTCCGGCATAAAGCCAGCCGGACTTCATGTACACTCCGACCGAATCACCGGCTTTCAGATCTGCATCCGCAATTGCAGCCCACGTTACGATCTGATGAATGATGTCCCGGCGAACGTGTCGGGCATATGACTCGAGAATTTCTGCATTGTTCAAAACCCATTCAACACCTTTATGGGTGACATAGTATCTTCCTCTTCCCTCGGCGTTGATATAGCCCTCATCAGAGAGATCACGGACATATTCAGATATTGCCTGGGGTGTGACGCCTAGTTTATCTGCGATCTCCTGCTGGCGAATCGAAGGCTGGTGCTCGGCAACCTCTACTAAGACCTGGAATCTGGTCGTTTCACGTTTACTGCGAAGGATGTTGGTTAATGGATCGTCAGTCATGGTATATCTCCTATCTATATTATGGGCGCTCCACAAAGAAAATATGTGGGGCACAAAACCCTACACTTATATTGTCTGTGATTCTATAATCCTTTTTGAGATGGTTCGATGAAGTCTGGAAACATAATCTTACGCGGGATCGTACAAGGAGTGGGATTTCGCCCGTTTGTATATGCCCAGGCAAAACGATTTGGAATAAAAGGAACGGTCATCAATCACGGGAGTGAGGTTGAGATCGATGCAGGTGGAGAGATGTTCGACGAGTTTTGCCGCGAGGTCACAAAAGGACCGAAGATGTCGGTCATCGATTCAGTATCGATCAAGCCTCTAGAAAACTGGGATCCTCCGACAGGATTTTTTATTCTTCCAAGTCAGGACGGGGCAAGAACTGGATTTGTGCCGGCAGATATTGCAACATGTGATGAGTGTCTGCACGATATAACAGATCCACAGAGTCGATATTATGGTTACTGGGCAACCTCATGCACAGATTGCGGACCAAGATATAGCATCATAAAATCCGTACCTTATGACAGGGAACGAACGAGTATGGAGGATTTTCCTGCATGCCCATCGTGCAAAAACGATTATGAAAATCCAGGCAATAGAAGGCATCATGCCCAAACGATTGCCTGCTCTGACTGCGGACCGAAATTATCTCTTCTGAAAGGCTCGGGAGAGGTCATTTCGGGGACCGACCCTATCACTGCAGCGGCAAAGTTGCTGGACGCGGGAAATATCGTTGCCATCAGAGGGGTAGGAGGATTTCATATCTGCTGCATAGAAGACACAGCAGAGAGGCTGAAAACAGTTCTTAGACGGCCAAACCAGTCATTAGCAGTAATGATGAAACCGGAAAATCTTGGCGAGTTTGTCACTGAACCTACAAAGGAAGAGTGGGATCTGCTCAAGGGACCGATCCATCCGATCATGATCCTCGATAAGATAGATCCAACATCACATAGATCTCTATCACAGCTTCATAATCTCGGCATCATGCTTCCTTACACAGGACTCCATCATCTGCTGTTTGAAAAACTTCGTTCTCCTCTCTTAGTAATGACGAGCGCGAATGTTCCCGGGACACCGATGATCACCGAAACTAAAACCATCATCGAAAAGATGGGGCGTGTCGTGGATTTTATTCTCACCCACGATCGCGAGATAGTGAATCGCTGTGATGATTCTGTTGTAAGAGATGGGTATCTTATCAGAATGTCACGAGGTCTTGCTCCTCTTAGAACTCGAATGAATCTTGGTAACAGACAGATCCTCGGAGTAGGGCCTGAACTCAACACGAATACAACGATATATGCCGGTGGTTTTCTGATCACGTCGCCGCATGTTGGAAATATCAGAAACCCCCCTACCGTAGCTTACTTGGAGGAGACGATCGAAAAATTGACCGGTCTTACCGGATCGATCCCAGATATCATTGCCCATGATCTCCACCCCCAGTTTCTGAGTACACGTGTGGCCCATGAACTTGCTGAGCGATACGGAGCAACTCTCTGCCCAGTCCAACATCATCGTGCCCACATTGCCTCGGTAACTACTGAAGAGGTCGTTGGTATCGCGATAGACGGAGTTGGGTATGGTGATGATGGCACCATCTGGGGCGGAGAGATCCTTGCCGGATCACCGGGAAGATATACGAGAACTGGACATCTTGAACAGGTATTGATGCCGGGGGGAGACTTAGCAACGAAGTATCCAGAACGGATGCTCTATGGCGTTCTTCCGACCGAAGAGACCTTGTCACTTCTCCAGAGCAGAGGGTGGAGTGACACGGCTCTCAGGGTTCTCGCCAAACAGACCGAAAAACGATTCAACACAACAATGACCACATCAACAGGCAGAGTTCTGGACGCAGCATCGGCATTACTCGGCCTCTGCGGGGAAAGAACATATGACGGTGAACCTTCGATGATGCTGGAAGCCTATGCGGCCAGAGGCGTGGCCCAGCCAATGGAAATCGATTTTGAATTACGGGAAGGTCGGAATGTTTTATTGACCTCGTCCATTATCCGAGAGGGTATGGAGATGCTAAATGATGGAATCTGTGTTGAAGACATTGCAGCTTCAATTCAAACAGCACTGGCCAAAGGCATCGCACAGTTAGCACTCTCAGGAGTGCAAAAGACAGGAATACAAACGACCGCACTTTCAGGAGGGGTCGCGATCAATCGCTCCATTCGAGAAACCATCATTGAAACGCTAAAAGAAGCTGGTGTTCAGTGCATCACGAACCCAAGATACCCATTTGGTGACGGGTGTGTATCCTGCGGGCAGGTCGTTACTGCAGGCACTCTCGCAAAAGAGGGACTCATATGACCTCATGTAAAATACATGAAAATTGGAGCGATATCGAACTTCGTATAACACACCAGGCACAGTTCTATAATCTTCTTGATCCAGCACCGAATGATGAGAAGGAGATCAGCAAGGCAACCGAATCGTACATCATAAATTCGTATGAGGATATGCCGAATAATAAACGCCATTCAGCGAAGATAGTGCTATTTCTGGAACGAACACTCTATGACAATAAAGAGACACGAAACGATATGGAACATGCCATTCACTCGCACTTTGCTCTGAGATCATGTGCTGCTAAACAAAAATACAAGCTTTCCATGAGCAATGGAAGACGATATCTCGCCCGTGGGGTGGTTTTTCTTATAGCCTGTCTGATACTGAGCAGTGTTGTGACCAGCACCCGCAGTGAAGACGATATATTATATGCGATCGGACAGAGTTTTGTCGTTATAGGCTGGGTAGCCCTCTGGAAACCTATCGAGTTCTATCTCTACGACAGGCGTGATATCTTAAACGAGAGGAAAATGCTCACAGAACTGGAAACTATCCAGGTAGAGACACGCAGATGGAATAAAAATCTGGAGATTGAAACACTCGAATTAATGTAAATCAAATAAGAAAATATCTATTTTTTATAAACATTAAGATACTGGATAAGCCAGCAGATATTATAACAAATCGGCTGAATACTACCTGATTTTAAAAAAAAATTAGCCGAAGAGGGCGCCAAGGCCTGCCATGGCGTTTTCTTCTTCTTCTTCTTTGTTCTCTTCGGGTGCTGCTACCTCAGCTACTGCTGCTACGCCTGCTGCTGCAGGTGCTGCTGCAACTGCTACAGGTGCTGCTGCTGCCTTAGAGATTGCTTCTTCGATGTTAACACCGTCAAGTGCTGCAATTAATGCTTTGACACGAGAGTCGACG
>DALTVZ010000092.1 GCA_029987315.1 Methanocorpusculum sp. | reverse complement strand
TGTGGGTTGGACGCAAGCGAAGCGAAGCGGACGACCTCAGCGGAGCAAGTATCTTTTAGAAACTTGCGACTGTGGGTTGGACGCAAATCCCGCCCTTCGAGTCCCAATGAGAGTATGGCATCTGTCTCTTGCATCTCTCCAATCTATATTTAACATAGCTCTTTGAAGCTCGCAAGGTAAAGCCTTGCTCTCCGACTCACTTCGTTCGCTTGTATCCTACAGTCTCTCTGATCCCATCCTCGATCGAGTACTTCGGTGCATAGCCAAGCTCCTTTCCCGCTTTAGTGATATCGGCGACCGAGTATCGGATATCGCCCGGCCTCGCCGCCTCATATATTATTTCAGAGGAGACGCCCGCTGCACGCATGATCATCCCGGCGAGATCGTTCAATGAAGTCTGTATCCCGGTCCCGACATTATAGAGTCCGCTTATGTGCGAGTTCATCGCCAGGATATTTGCCTGCACTACATCTTTGACGAAGACGAAGTCTCTGGTCTGTTTCCCGTCACCAAAGATGATCGGCCTTTTGCCATGGAGTATCCGTTCGGTGAACTTGGGGATCACGGCGGCATACTCAGCATTTGGGTCCTGACGGGGACCAAAAACATTGAAATATCGAAGTGCCACGGTCTGCACTCCGAATAAGTCGGCGAAATTTTTGCAGTACATCTCGCCGGTGATCTTTGATACCGCATACGGTGAGAGCGGCTCAGGGAGCATGTCTTCTCTTTTGGGGAACACCGGGTTGTCGCCGTATGCCGCAGCTGATGCGGAAAGAACGACCTTTCGGATGCTGTGTTCCTTTGCGGCGCAGAGGATATTGAGGGTCCCGGTCGCATTCACTTCGTGGACGAGGCATGGGTCCTCGATGGACTTCTGCACGCTCGCGACCGCTGCCAAATGGAAGATGCCTTCGATGTCGTGCGTTTTGCAGATATCGTCGAGGAGGGCTTTGTTTGTCACCGACCCTTGGATGAACTCGGCGTCGGACTGAATATTTTTGACGTTCCCTGCAGACATGTCATCAAGAAGGATGACGTCGTGTTTTTGATGGATCAGTTCTTCTGCGATATGGGATGCGATGAAACCGGCGCCGCCTGTGATGAGGTACTGCATGTTTAGGACTCCTTATGGAGGTTTATGGCGCGAGGAGGATATGAAGATTGCTGTTTATGATGAATGATGGATGATAAATGAATGCCGACCGACTGGTTCCTTCCCAGATCCAAGAAGTTTCCGAACAGTTTTTCCGAAAAACATAATTAGGGTTTTCTCAAAGGAGCGAGGCGAGAAGCCGGGGGATGCAGGATCTCGTAGGGGGATCCTCACTCTTAGCGGGTGTTTTTTAGTGGACGGTCTCACCGCGAAAACAATTTGAGAAGGAGTTGACTGGGTGTAAAAGCATGAGAAAAATGCGAATGTGCTGTTTGCGCTCAAAATCTGGTCTTTTCGTCAAGCCTCCTCCCTAAGAGATTTACACATATCTATCTTGACATTTTTGATGCACCGAGGAACATGTTGAAAAAAATTGATATCCCCTTACTCTCTTAAAATCATATCTCTGCATCGAGAATAGAACAGACGTTCTCGGTCGTTTCCCTGATCAATGTAACCGATTTCGCAAACAACCGTTCCTCCTCCTCAGAAAGTTTTACGCCGATCGGGAACACACCCCCGCGGGTGATCCGTGCCGGAACACTTACGCACACACCTTCATGACCAAACACCTCACGGCGGATCTGGGTCGAGACGGTCAACATCCGATTCTCATCCTCCACGATCGTTCGGATCAGCGTTGCTATAGCATCGCCCGGCCCGTACACCGTTGAACCCTTCGCCTGAATGATATACGAACCGCTCGTTTTGACTCGGGTCATCATATCCTCCCGCGGAAGTTTTGCGACACCGAGAAGATTATCGATCTGGATACCGCCCACCGTGGTTGCGGACCACATAGGCACCATGGTGTCTCCATGCTCCCCAATGATCCTCGTATGCACTTCACTGACGTGAACATTGAAAAAATCCGCAAGACACGCCTTGAGCCGCATCGAGTCAAGATGTGTTCCAAGACCAAATACCCGGTGCGGCATCATCCCCGAATATTTCAGAGCAACGGTCGTCATGATATCCACGGGATTCGTCACAACAAGCAGGATCGCTTCCGGGGCCATACGACCCACCTGCTCTGCGTACTGTTTTACTATCCGTGCATTCTCAAGAGCCAGATCCAGCCGGGTCTGCGTAGCTTTTCTTGGAATGCCTGACGTAAGTACGATGATATCCGAACCCCGAAGATCCTTTGGGGTC
>DALTVZ010000091.1 GCA_029987315.1 Methanocorpusculum sp. | reverse complement strand
TTCTGTCATCTCTCGGATATCACGCTAGAGTACACCCACGGCGTGGTGGACAAGTGTCTTCTCTCCGTGATGAGCGGCGAGGATACGCTGATCATGACCAGCGGGGGGATGCTTGATCGGGTAGAGCTTCGGGCAGCCGCGTTTGCAAAAGAAAGCGGGATCGGTGTGAAGGTCATACGGGTGTGATCTGGTTTTACCTCTCCTTGAGGCCGATCATACAAACCAATTATTCTATAACTCCGTACATCAAATAACCCCATAGTATATTTTCTTTATAGAAAATGCATTTACTTAGGTGATCAGAAAATGAATCTACCCGGAGGACCCACCCAACCGGAAGTCATGGCCGTATCTCTTGCAAAACTCGGCATACATCCCGGCGACACGGTCGTAGATATGGGCTGTGGAACAGGAACGGTCACGGCAGAGATGGTGAAACTCGCTGGAAGCGAAGGGCATGTCTACGCGGTTGACCGGAGGCCGGAGGCTATTATCTGCACCAAAGAAACCTGCGAGGGCATGGATGTGGAGATCTTCGAAGGAGAGGCTCTCGACTTTCTGCAAACTCCGCATAAAAAAATAGACTGTGCATTTCTTGGCGGCAGCCGCGATATTCGTGATGTCCTCGTCTGTTTGAAAAACGAAAGGACACGCAGCATCGTCGTCAATGCCGTTCTTTTAGAAACTGCCGTCGAGACCATTCATGCGATGAAGGATCTCGGTATCTTCATCGAAGCCGTCCATCTGCAGGTATCAAGATCCCATGATCTCAAGGAGCGTATCATGTTTCAACCAATAAATCCCATCTATATCATCCATGGAGGCAGAAGATGCTGACCGCAGTTGGCCTTGGCCCCGGTGACGCTGAACTTCTGACCCTCAAAGCTGTTCGTATATTACAGGAAGCTGACATCGTATTCGTTCCTGGAGGAATGGCCCTTGAACTGGTCAGGCCCTATGCAAAGGAGATCGTGACCCTCGATTTTCCGATGACAAGAAACGAAGCCGAGATCACCGAGTGCATGCAGAAAAACGCAAAAAAGATCCTGCCGGTTGCAAAATCCGGCAATGCCGTCTTTGGCCTCATCGGGGACCCGAATTTCTACTCGACCTTTTCACGCCTTGCTGAGATGGTAAAAACACTCGTCCCTGACCTCGTTGTGGAAACGATCCCCGGAATAAGCTCCATAACCGCGGTCGCGTCCCATGCAAAGATCCCCGTGAATGGTGCATTTCTGGTGACCGACGGGCCGACCGTCCCGTCCACAAGGATCCTGATGAAGGTCACCAAACCGCGGCAACAGGCTGAGTCCCTCAAAACAGCCGGCTTCAATGATTTCATCGTTGTTGAACGGATGTATATGGAGGGGGAGAGGGTCTATCGTGATGTTCTTCCCGAGGAGACCAACTACTTCAGCATCATGATCGCGAGGAGGCTATGAAATATTATATCGTCGGAGCAGGCTGCGGGGATCCGGGACTTATCACCGTGAAGGGGATGGATCTCCTGAAACGTGCAGATGTCCTCGTCTATGCAGGGTCTCTCGTGAATCCTGAACTCGTCGCCGTATCCCCCGCATCGGTGAAACTTGACTCATGGGGCATGAAGCTTGAGGAGATCACCAGCGTTATCGAGGAGGGCGTGCGGGCAGGAAAGCTCGTGGTCCGTCTTCATTCAGGCGATCCGTCGATCTATGGCTCGATCGTTGAACAGATGGCTCCTCTTGAGGCAAAAGGGATTCATGCAGAAATAATCCCAGGCGTCTCCTCGATGTTTGGCGCTGCCGCAGCACTTCAAACAGAGTACACACTTCGCGGGGTCTCCGAATCCGTTATCGTCACCCGATCAGCAGGCGAAACATTAGAGTCGGATCAGATCGCCGAGCTTTCCGCTCACGGAACAACGATGGTCATTTTTCTTTCAACAGGGCACATCGACACCGTGATGAAAAAACTCAAGCGGCCAAAAACCACGCCGGTCGCTGTTGTCTATCACGCATCCTGGCCTGATCAGAAGATCATAAAAGGGACCATCGAGACCATCGGAGGCCTTGTCCATGATGCGGAGATAACCCGCTCTGCACTGATCATCGTCGGCGACATCGTTGCCGGTATCCACGCAGCATACACAAACTCCCACCTATACGGATGAAGATCGTCGTTGTCACTCTGCCCAGATTCCATGAGTCTGGAATGCGCATCGCAAAGTTTCTGGAAGCGGAAACATTGCCGTATTCGGAGAGCATATTCGCTGATCTGTATGGGAAATGTGATGTGATCGTCGGGGTCATGTCAGCGGGTATCGCGGTTCGAGGATGTGCTCCCCTCCTCACCGACAAGTGGCATGATCCCGCAGTCGTGGTTGTCACGCCGGATCTGAAATATGCCATTCCGGTTCTAGGCGGCCATCACGGAGGAAACGAGGTGGCAAAACGGCTTGCCGAACTCGGCATCGAGCCGGTAATTTCGACCGCGACCGAAGTTATGGGCCGTCCTTCTGTTGAGGAGACGGCAAAATCAGGCGGCTTCACTATTGTGAACCGTTCATCGACGCGGGAGGTGAACGGAGCGATCTTGGATGGAGACGTCCCGATCATTCGTGTACAATCTCCAAAGATCGTTATCGCGGATCCGGGAGTGTCTGTTCTCGTCACCGATTCGCCATATGTGATCGGGATCGGGTGCAGACTTGGCACCACCGCGGATGAAATAAAAAGCGCCATCTCATCTGCATGCAAAGATGCCGGGATCTCAGAAGATTCCGTGACCTTGTATGCCACCACCGTCAAAAAGTTCCATGAAAAGGGACTTCATGACGCCATCGCCTCACTATCCGGAAACCTCATCTTTCTGGACGATGAAACAATCAACAAACAGGTACCAAAAACTCCG
>DALTVZ010000090.1 GCA_029987315.1 Methanocorpusculum sp. | reverse complement strand
CCACCCGGACCCATTCCGAACCCGGCAGTTAAGCTCTCTTGCGTCGGTCATTGTACTGAGATATGCGAATTCTCGGGAACTGGTCAACGCTGCACCCCCCCTTTTATTACTTATGAGATGTTTTTGTTTTGTGTTTTTTTTGCTATGAGTGGTAGCCATGTTTTTTTGTTATCTTCTCTGATTTATCCGGGTACTGTGCGGTATCCAGCATACACCAAAGAAGAAAGAGAAAAAAGGGAGGGATATTCAGATCGTCTTGGGATATAGATAACAGAACGATAGTAAAAAAATAAAATTAGTGGGGTGTGGTGGTTACTTCTTGTAATACTTTATGTCATAGTCATCGTAAAGACTAGAACCTCTCAGATAGAATGGTTCGTCATAATCACTGCTGTAATCAATATATTTGGTCATGTAAACCCCATTGCCTTCGTTTTTCCAATTAAAGCCATATGCCTCATCAAGTTCGCCGGTGGAGGAGATGTACCAGTATTCTGTACCTGTACCGTCTGAGTTAAAGATATATTTCGTATCATAGTATGTGCCAGAAGTGAAATACTCATCTTCTGAATACCATGAACCAACGATGTCATCCGAGCCAATGTCTATGCATCCTGCTGTGCACACAACCAACAAAGTTATACAGGCCAAGCCTGCGAGAATTATCCTTTTCATACGAATAACTTGTATTATTTATATCTATATTAATTTATGTCTGATAATATCTCTATTTTTTAAATATATCTTACATATTTATATTCATATTTTTTGATATTTTCAGCAGATGTTCTCCTGATTTTTTATTGTACCATACCTTCAGATTTATCTATTTGGAAACAACATATCATCATATGCCAGACTTTGGAAATTCTTTTACCGGATTAAAAAATGATCGGAAACTCACTCATGATGAACTTGTGCGTGCCATTCGATTTATGGTATCATCTGAATTTGAAGCTATTCAGCTTTATCAGCAACTTGCCGAGTCAATAGACAACAAACTTGCGATCGAGGTTCTTCAAGACATTGCTAACGAAGAAAAAGTTCACGCAGGTGAGTTCCTCAAACTATTATACGAACTTGATCCTAAGGAATCCATCTACTACAAAGAAGGGGCTACTGAAGTCAAGGAACTGATCGAGAAACTGAAGGGACAATAAGATCCTTCATCTCTTTTCGTAAACTATTATAACTCCTGTGCCCTATATTTAAGAGCACTTTTTGTGCCTCAGTGGCTTAGCCCGGCATAGCGGCTGATTTGTAATCAGCAGGTCGCGAGTTCAATTCTCGCCTGAGGCTTCTTGAGATGGGGTGTAATAACCATTATCTCAAATTTTAGTAAAAATTTAGTATTTTTATATCAATAGTATCGATCCAATTTCATTCTTATTCGACTCAATACAATTGTGCAGTGTTTGACGTTTAATTTGTTTGAATTATTTAGGCAATCGTCTTATATCCTGCAATTCTGTATAGTACTTACTGCGTGCAAATATTTTGAAAATTTTTTATGTAGCTACTTAGATGCCTATATATAAGATAAATTTGAGAGTAGTTATCATCATTTGGAGATACTCTTCCCATTATCTCCAAAGACTTTCCGCGGTGACATATACATGCTGTCTGACATAGAAATTGCACAGAAGTGCAAAATGAGAAAAATCACTGAGATTGCTGCATCTCTTGATATTTCACTTGATGAAATAGAACTTTACGGATCATATAAAGCCAAGCTTACAGACTCTCTTGAAAAACGTCTGGCAAAAAAACCAAATGGCAAATTGATTTTGGTCACTGCTATAAATCCGACTCCAGCTGGAGAAGGAAAGACCACGACCACAGTCGGTCTTGGTCAGGCAATGCCTAAGATCGGTAAAAAGGCAGTGATCGCACTTCGTGAACCTTCCCTTGGTCCCGTCTTTGGTGTGAAAGGCGGCGCTGCAGGCGGAGGTTATTCGCAGGTCGTTCCAATGGAGGATATTAATCTCCACTTCACCGGAGACTTCCATGCGATTACCAGCGCAAACAACCTTCTTTGTGCAATGATCGACAATCACATCCAACAGGGCAATACCCTTGACATCGACACGCGCCGGATCATTTTTAAACGTTGTTTGGATATGAATGATCGCGCTCTTCGAAACATCGTCATCGGATTAGGCGGTCAGACAAACGGCGTTCCACGTGAAGATCACTTTATGATAACTGTCGCCAGTGAAGTGATGGCAATTCTGTGCCTTGCAAATGATATTGACGATCTTAAGGCACGCCTCGGGGCTATCATCTTTGGATACAGCAGAAAAGGCACTCCACTCTATGCCCGTGATCTAAAAGCTCAAGGGGCCATGGCGGCGCTTCTTAAGGAAGCCATCAAACCAAACCTTGTCCAGACACTCGAAAACACTCCCTGTTTCATTCACGGTGGACCGTTTGCAAACATCGCTCACGGCTGCAACTCGGTCCGTGCAACCAAATTATCTCTGAAGATGGCAGATTACGTTATCACAGAAGCAGGCTTTGGTTCCGACCTTGGTGCTGAGAAGTTCTTTGACATCAAATGCCGGTATGCAGGACTCACGCCCAATACCGTCGTTCTTGTAGCAACCGTTCGCGCTCTCAAATATAATGGCGGCGTAAAGAAAGAGGATACCACGATCCCGAATGTTCCCGCTCTCAAAGCAGGAATGACCAACCTTGAGGCACACATCCAAAACCTCCAGAAGTTTGGTGTTCCGGTCGTTGTCGCAATCAATCGGTTCGCTACCGACACTGATGAAGAACTCTCCGTACTCAAAGAATTCTGCACATCTCAGGGCGCAGAGTTTGCTATCTCCGAAGTCTTTTCCAAAGGAGGGGATGGCGGGATCGAACTGGCGAAAAAAGTCGTTGCATCCTGTGAAAAGCCGCAGAAGTTCCAATACCTCTATGAACTTGATATACCGGTAAAAGAGAAGATCAATACGATCGCGACCCGTATCTACGGGGCAGATGGTGTGGTTTATTCTCCGGCCGCCGATGCCGCGATAAGAGACATCGAATCTCTTGGCAGAAGTGATCTGCCGATCTGCATTGCAAAGACCCAGTATTCCCTCTCTGATGACCCGACCAAACTCGGTCGTCCAAAAAATTTTGTTATCAATGCATCCAGCGTCCGACTTTGTAATGGTGCTGGGTTTATCGTCGTCGAGACCGGCGATGTCATGACCCTCCCCGGCCTGCCCGCAGTTCCAGCGGCCTGCTCGATCGATGTGAACAATGACGGATATATATCCGGTCTCTTCTAATTTTTTTATTGATAATATTTACCAGTACAGATCACAGGTGTGATCTTGATCACTGATGTCTGTAAGACGGCGGTCTTTGGAATCGAAAGTGAGGCAAGCTCAGGGGTGTATTTTTGAACAATGGCTTTAAGGATATCAAGTTTCATCTGCGTATCTTCCACGAAAACTGCAGAACCTTTTATCACCACGCTCTGATACTTTGTGTTGACATTGCAGGGTGATTTTGTATCTGCATTGTAGAGGAGTTTTTCCATCCTGTATGCGGTAAAACTCACCCGCGGATCTCTGAGGATGTTGTCGATTTTTTCACCGGCATTTAGTCCGTGAACGTAGATGGCCTGACCCAGGTGCACAAAATGCACTGGCACACAATATGGGCTTCCCTCTTCGTCAAGGGTGGCGAGAACACCGCTTGCCGCGTTCTCAAGAATATATGTCGTCTCTTCATCGGACAACCCATGACCCCTCATTCTTTTTTGCATTGTTCTGTTGTTAAAAATTGTTCTTCCGAGATCGGTTCGCCGTATCTATTGATCTCCCCACGGTAGATCCTTGTAGAGGACACAACCTTTCCGTCTTTTGCCATAACACACTGAATCTGATAGAGATCCACCATTTTTTTATCGAGTTCCTTTCGTCTCGCATTGATGAGGTTACCTACAGGGAACGTCTCCTGGCTTACGACCAGGGCATCAAAATCTTGTGTCAGGGCACTGCCGAACTGATCGAACAATGCCTCGATCTCATAGGTAGCTCCGAATTTTTTCGACTCGATCCAGTTGGTAAGCTCTCTGAACCTCACCTCATAACTTCTGACAGGATGTAGTTTTCTGGAAGCAAAGGGATCGGAGGACAATCCGATGACCACGTGCCCTTCGGGTCCTGCGGTCATAAATGCCCGCGTTAGAAGATGTTGGTGGCCTATATGGAGCGGATCGAAGGTCCCTCCCACCATTACCTTCATGCGTCCACCACCTCAGGCGCTTTTCCGCGGAACCATGAGAAGAAGATCCCTATCACTGCAAGACCGGAACAGACGACCATCGAGACCTGCATGGCTTGTACGAACTCCGGATACATATCGGGTCCAAGCATATCCAGACCGCCAACAAAGACCGATATCGCGGCCATACAAACTGCCATTGAAAGCAACATCCCAAACTGTCTCATCACTGCAATGATGCTGGAGGCTGAACTGTATTCACGCTGAGGAACTGAACTCATGATCGCGTGTGTGTTGGGTGCCGCGAAAAGGGCTGAGCCGAGACCGATAAATACCTGCGTTATCGCGATGTAGGAGACAGCTGAGGTGAGTCCAAGTCCTGCGAGAAGCATAACTCCCACTGCTGAGAGCCCCATCCCAAGTGTCACAAGATATCTTGGATCGAATCGATCGGATAGTTTACCTGCTATCGGCGTCATGACCGCCTGAATGAGCGGCTGGAAAAAGATGATGAATCCTGTTTCGACCGCCGAAAGTGCGCCAACCGACTGGAGATACAGACTCACCATATAGACCGACCCGTACGTGCAACCATAGTTTAGCAGTGCAGTATAGGAGGATCGTGCGAACCGTTTATTTTTGAAGAACAGTTCTACATGGAGGACCGGTTC
Source organism: Methanocorpusculum sp. (assembly GCA_029987315.1). Classification (GTDB taxonomy): domain Archaea; phylum Halobacteriota; class Methanomicrobia; order Methanomicrobiales; family Methanocorpusculaceae; genus Methanocorpusculum. The sequence goes on along the minus strand of DALTVZ010000090.1, from coordinate 2,580 downwards.
CTCAACTCTGTTTTCATACCATATGAAGAGAACAATGAGTCCTGCTCCTATTATCGCGAGAAGCAGGGATCCATTGTTGGTAATGGTGGAAAGCCCAAACATCGTACAAAAAATTGCCGCTGCATATAATATTGTTCCTTTGATATCGAAAAACTCCGATGGGTTCTTGAATTCCTGCCGAAGATACTTTGCCATGAAGATTGCTGATAGCAATAAGAGCGGGATCATCGTGAGGAAAATACTTCGCCACCCGGCATATTCTGTGAGGAACCCACCGATTATTGGGCCAAGCGATGCACCCACATAGACTAATGCCGTATTGATCCCGATGACCATCCCCCGTTTATTTGCTGGGTAGACACGCGTCAGGATCGCAAGTCCTGTTATCATCACAAACGCCGCTCCAATGCCTGCAATGAGACGGAAGAGGATCAGGAGAGTATAATTTGGGGCGAATATCGAGAAGGCACAGGACACGGCAATGATAAGCGCTCCAATGATGTAGGATCTTTTATATCCGATCGTGTCAACCAGACGAGATGCAGGGACCAAAAGAATAGCTGTTGCCAGAATAAATGCGGTGCTCATCCACCCCAAGTCACGCGCTGAAACACCAAACTCAAACCCGATCGATGGGAGAGCAAGAATTACCATCGTTGCGATCATGGGGTTGAGAAATGCCCCCATCGATGTTGCAAAGAGGACCATTCTTCGCTCAGCTACAGCCATTTCTGTCACTCTTCACCACTCTTATTATGTAATTGGCAGTTGTGGGAGATTATACATTCCTTACAGTTGGGTTTTTTTGCAGTACAAATCTCTCTCCCGTGACGTATTAGAAGATAATTGATCTCGTTCCACCATTTTACTGGAAACAGTTCCAGGAGATCTTTTTCTATCTTATTTGGATCGGTATTTTTCGTGAAGCCTATCTTCTGAGAAAGCCTTGCAACATGCGTGTCCACGGCGATCCCGTATGTTTTATGAAATCCGTGATTTGTGACGATGTTCGCCGTTTTTCTGCCGACTCCGGGGAGTGTGATCAGTTCTTCTATCGTTTCTGGAACGACCCCACCAAAATTTTCCATCAGCATTTTTGCCGTGCCGATGATGCTCTTCGTTTTCGCCCGGTAATAACCGGCAGAGTAAATGATCCGTTCAACGTCAGCAGGATCTGCGCACGCCAGAGCGCGAGGACCAGGATAAGCGGTGAACAACTCACCCCGCAGACCATTGACGATGGCATCGGTCGTCTGTGCGGAGAGGATCGTCATGATAAGAAGCTCAAAAGGATCTCTGAATTTTAGGAAGTTCTTCTCGTCCTCACTACACGGATACTGACAATGTAACTCTTCGAGAATGGATTCTGCGGTTGTTTGATTCATAAAAAAAATGGGGTGGCCCAGATTCGAACTGGGGTCAAAGCGTCCCAAACGCTCTAGGATGGACCAGGCTACCCTACCACCCCCTTGTTGCCCAATAATATTAGTGTTCTTCCTTAAAAAGAGATGTGTATCGAGTTTCCTGATCGTGTGTATGAATTATTTACACGATAGGGAACTTGACCGCCGATTTTCCGACGATGGTTCCACAAAAATCGCCGTTAAGGAGGGCTTTTTCAATAAGTGCGGGGGTACGTCCGTCGATAACTACGAGGGGGATACAGCTTCTTTCGGTGATCTTTGCAGCAACAAGGTCGATGACCATATTCGACCCTGCGCACATTTTCTCCTTCATGATCAGGTCAATAAGTCCCTGCGGGCTGAGGAGATCATGTTTCTTTGCAGAAGCATCCTTTTTTGGATCTGCTGTATAGATCCCGTCGATCGCGGTCATATTGATCATCAGCGAGGCACCCACCTGTTCCGCAAGTACTGCTGCAACGGCGTCCGTGGTCTGTCCAGGCGTAACTCCGCCCATGACCACGATCTTTCCGGATAATGCAGCCGTCTTTGCTTCGCGATAGGACTCGGCAACGGTCGGATAGGCATGCTCTTTTAGAGCGCCGATCAAAAGCGCGGCGTTGATACGCGTGACCTGGATCCCAATCTCGTCTGCCGAGGCTTCATCCATTCCAATACTCCGGCACGCATCGATGTATCTTCGCGCTTCTCCTCCTCCTCCGACCACGGCAAATATTTGGATACCGGCGTTGGTGAGGTTGATCAGTGATTCAGCCCATTCTTTTAGGCGGTGTGCATCAAGCGACGGTACTAAGACCGATCCTCCTACAGAAATAACAACCCTCATCATAAATCGTCCTAATTATGTGTTCCTTCCCGACATATATGTAGTATGTGTTGAATGACTGAGTTTGTGGAACGTTTAGCGACGATCGATGATCTCTTAAATGTTTATTCGAGGTTCACTCTGAAAGGATAAGGGCGCGCCAAGCCTGCAGATAAGCTGGTCGCTTGTTGTATCTTATAGTAATTCCCTACAAAAGAGTTTTAGAAAACGTGGGGTCGGTGAGATTTGAACTCACGATCGACGGGTCTCTCCGACAAGCGAACATGTTCAAGAGCAGTGATTAGATCAGTGCTCCAGCGGGTCATCATCAAATCAGTAGACCCGGTAGTT
>DALTVZ010000013.1 GCA_029987315.1 Methanocorpusculum sp. | reverse complement strand
TTTGTCCGCCGGCAATTTTTATCAGCTGCCCCATTCCCGTATCCGTTCCCTGGACCCAGTATGCCGTGTAGCTTTCAGCGTAGACCGTATGAGTACTAGATATCGGGGCGACGCGGGACTCCACCTCGGTGATGACCTCGTGATAATAAGCTGCAATTTTTTGAGCCTTTTCACTGTTTCCTGAGATCTTGCCGATCTCAACGATGTCCTGCGTCATCGTTTCCGGTTTGGTACAGTCGATATACACGATCGGGATCCCGGCAGAGTCAAGGACCTCGGCGTTCTTCGGCTTCGAGGTCGCATACCCGATCACCAGATCAACATCCAGCGAGATGAGATACTCCACATCCGGCTCGTTCCATGCTCCAACGATCGTGGCGTTCGGATACATTTTTCTCTGCTCGGCATTGTTCGCGATCGACTGGGAAATACCGACAACTTTGTCAGCGTCGCCTAAAAGATACAGGATCTCTCCCGCGTTCGAGTTGAGAAGAACGATCCGTTCGGCGGTTTGGTTCAGCGTCACGGTCGTTTTATCCGAGTTGGTGATAACAATAGTGCCGGACGACTCGCCGGAGATGCAGCCTGCGGCGAAGATGACACAAAGCATGGTCAGGATGACTCCCGATATGATCAGAATTTTTTTCATAAAAAACCTCTATGATGGAGCATAGGAAAGAATGAATCTTCCCTGTTCATTTTCAACAAACTCGGCATGTACGCCGTATACTTCACGAACTGACTCCGCCGTAAGGACCTTGGACGGGGTCCCGTAGTCATACATCGCCCCGTCTTTGAGCATCAGGACCTTGTCGGTGTAACGTAGTGCCAGATTCAGATCATGCAGGGCGATGATCATCCCAGATCTTTCCTTCTGCACGATCCCCCGCATGGTCGAGACGGTCTCCAGCTGGTGCCGAAGATCGAGGGAGCTTGTCGGCTCATCGAACAGGAAAAAGGACGGGTCCTGGGCAAGTGCCCGGGCGATGAACACCCGTTGCCTCTGGCCGCCTGAGAGTTCGTTCACGAACCGGTCCGAGAGGTCGGTGATGTTCATCGTGGAAAGGGCGTTGTCGACCACTTCAAGATCGTTATCCGAGACCGACCAGCTCATGTACGGACGGCGGCCGATAAGAACCGTGTCGAGAACGGTGGTGAATGGGGTATAATGGAAGTATTGGGGAACATAGCCGATCATCTTTGCACGGTCGATGGGGTCGATCTTCTGCACATCGACCCCGTCTATCGTGATGGAACCAGAAGCCGGGGTCAAAATATCCGCGATTGTTTTGATAAGCGTGGATTTTCCCGAGCCGTTTGGACCAAGAAGTGCGAGCACCTCACCGGACTTTGACTCGAAGCTGATGTCACGGAGAACATCATGACTCCCGTATTTTTGAGAGACCGACTCGACCGAGATGTTCATGCAAGATACCTCCCATGCCCTCTCGTGATCAGGAAGAGGAAGAAGATGCCGCCGAGGATGTACATGATGATCCCGACCGGTATCTCGATCGGGGCAAGAATAACACGGGCAACGGTGTCGGAGATCAGGAGGATGAGTGCCCCTAGCAGAGCTGAAGCCGGTAAAAGATACCGGTAATCATTTCCAATGAGCATCCGGCAGATGTGCGGTGCCATGAGCCCGACAAATCCTATGATCCCCGTGAACGCAAGACAAGCCGAGGCAGCGAAGCTCACGATCAGGAGACCGGAGATCCTGAATCGCTGAACATTGATCCCGAGATTTTTCGCGACATCGTCACCGCTGGAAAGCGTATTCAGATCCCAGGCCCTTCGCTCGACAAGGAAAAAACAGATGATGACGATCGGAAAAAGGATCGCGATGGCCTGCCAGGTCGCACCCCACATCCCTCCCATGAGCCAGGTGACGATATCCCGAAGAGCCTCGTCATTGGAGACGTACTTAAGACCAAGCAGACCGGCCTGGAAAAGGTAGCCGATCACCACTCCGGCAAGTATCATGATCGCCTGAGATGTGTGCTTCGTTCGGGAGATGAGATAGACGAGGATCACACTCAGCCAGCCGAAGATAAATGCCGAGATGATGAGAAGACCTGACTTGACGGAGAAGGTAACGCCTAAAAGAATGACCGTCCCTGCAAACAGCGAGCCGAAGATCGCCGGACCGAGCACGATGATAAGAGCGGCGCCAAAGGACGCTGCCGAGGAAAGGCCAAGGGTGAACGGGCTGACAAGCGGATTTCTAAGCAGCCCCTGCATAACAGCTCCGGCAGTTGATAAGGCAATTCCCGCAAGTATGGCAAGCAGGATCCGTGGAAGACGGAAATTTATGACGATCAGATCTGCCATGCCGCCATCCGGCGAGTCAATGATGCCTGGGAAAAGCGCGTGACCAAATACCGAAAGAACGTCCCCGGGCGGGATGTACACTGAACCGATCCCGATCGCGAGAAGAGAGACGAGGAGAAGAACGATGAAAAGTGTGACCAAAACAAGAAGTTTCCGTTTCTGGATAGAATGATAGAGACGCGATGTTTTAGTGTTACTAGCTCCATCATTTTTCATAACTATATACTAGTAGGATTTTTATTTTAAAGAATGTGTGGATTTCTCGTCCACACTCAGAGGATCATTCAGACGCAAGTTCCAAAGAATCGCCGGGCAGCATGATCTTCACGCGGACCGATGTTGTCAGCTCGAGCGCATATTTCAACGCTTCCAGATCCTGTTCTATCTCCGGGAAGGTGTTTGCATGCATCGGGATCATGATCTTTGCACCGATCCATTCGGCAGCGATCATACATTCCTCGGGTCCCATCGTATAACGGCCTCCGGTCGGCAGGATCGCGACATCAGGATGATAGAGATCTTTGAGCAGCTTCATGTCTGAGAAAAGACCTGTGTCTCCGGCATAATAGATCACATGCCCGTCCATTTCCACAATGAACCCGCAGGCCTGACCCATGTAAAGGCTGGTTCCATCATCCAGACGAATTGAGGAGGAGTGCTGGGCCGGGACCATCCGGATCGTTACTCCCTCATACTCGACCGATCCTCCGATGTTCATCCCGATCGTGGAAACACCAAGGGTTTTCAGATATCCGGAAAGCTCATGGATCGCGACGGTGGTGGAAAAGTGCTCAGGGCACGTACCGATATGATCGGCATGTGCATGGGAAAGCAGTGTTAGATCGGCTTTGACGGCGGCAGGATCATCGATCGGCATCGGGTCGAAAAGGATCTTCTTCGAACCATCGAGAATAAAACAGGAGTGACCAAGGTATCTGATATGCATATCTAGATAATAGCGTTTAAAAAATAAAAGAATAGGGTCAGTTCAGCTCGGTCATGTCTGTTGACTCGGCAACATCGATGGACTCGCCAAGCGTATCTTCCTGAAGACCGGATGTCATCTTTTCCGTCAGATCACGGTCTTCCATGACATCTTTGATCCTCTCAAGGAATGGGTCGAGTGTTGTATCCTCTTTCTGCTCGATCACATGCCGGTATTCACGCAGAGTTGTTGGAGAGATGCCGAGCTCTTCGGAGATCTCCTTCATCGTCATCTCAGAACTCATCAGCGTTTTCATCTGTTCCTGATCGAATGGCATATTGAAATCCAGATCGCGGAACAATTTCAGCTGAACGCGGGCTCGAGCCACGGTCTTTGATAATTTCTCATCGCCAAGTTCCCGGGCGATCTCTGTATCATTCTTATCCGCATAGAAGGCGGTTATTAGGCGCGCAAGTTGGATCGGTTCAAGTTTTGTCTTGAAAAAGCCGCGTTCCTGAATCTCTCGCATGATCAGAGCTATTTCCCGTTCTACCGCATCCTGATCACGAAGCGTCCCGTGAAGTGTCTTCATCGGTTCGATGATCTTCGTTTTCTGCGTCAGATTGGAAAATAAGAGCATCAAATCCTTCTGTCTCTTTTTTGGTGCCATATTTAGTATCCCTCCATATTGACTATCCCTTCAACATGTATCTTTATCCATATAATGTTTATGTCTTGAAGCGGGAAACAAAGCAGCAGTAAACTATGATGCAAATAATTAATACCAACGAAAACTGTATGATATTCCCCTTCCCAAAACAGCCTCCCGGAATCCATCTCTATAGATAGAAGCCTCCAAAGCATAGAGCCCGAAACACAGTATATTCTATATGGATTCAAACCCCATAAATATCCAGATATCCTTATGGCAGAACACGAAGACACCTACGAAAAAGTTATTGAACTAGCACGCAGAAGAGGTTTTGTCTGGCCTTCCTCTGAAATATATGGATCGGTCGCCGGATTTATCGACTACGGCCCCCTTGGGGCGATGCTAAAACGCCGTATCGAATCCATCTGGCGCCACTTTTACGTAGTACAGGAAGGATACTACGAGATCGAGTGCCCGACCGTTGGTATCGAGCCGATCTACGTTGCTTCAGGACATGTCGGAGGATTCTCGGATAAAATGTTTCAGTGTCCCCACTGTCAGGAATTCCTCCGGGCAGATCATGTTGCCGAAGCATTTGGCATCCCGCATGCAGGTACCATGTCTAAAGAGGCACTTCATGATGCCCTTATCGACAAAGAATGCCCAGGCTGCGGAAAAGTTCTTGGCGAAGTAGCCGTCTTTGATTTCAACCTCATGTTCTCCACCTCGATCGGCCCCGGCGGGCAGAGAAAAGGATACCTCCGCCCGGAAACGGCACAGGGTATGTTCGTGGATTTTGCAAGACTTCTGAGATTCTATCGTGACCACCTCCCCTTCGGAGCGGTCCAGATCGGAAAATCCTACAGAAATGAAATATCCCCTCGTCAGGGTATGATCCGTCTGCGTGAATTCACCCAGGCAGAAGCTGAAATATTCGTCCACCCGGAAGAAAAGGATCACCCGAACTTCTCCAGATACGCAGATTATAAAATGCCTCTCTGGGGCATCGACCAGCAGGATAAGGAAACCCCTGCCGTCATAAAATCGATGCGGGAAGCGGTGGATCAAGGCATCATCGCAAACGAATATGTCGCATATTATGTAGCAATGACCCACGATATCCTGACCACCATCGGATTTGATCCAGACAAGATCAGATTCCGGCAGCACATGCCCGATGAGCGTGCCCACTATGCAACAGACTGCTGGGACGCAGAGGCTCTTTCAGACAGATTCGGTTGGGTCGAGATCGTCGGTATCGCGGACAGAACAGACTATGACCTCAAGGCCCACTCCCGTGTCTCAGGTCAGAAAAATACCGTCTTTGTCCAGTACCCCGAAGCAAAGAAGGTCCACCACAAAGCGATCGTGCCAAACTTCGGAAAGCTCGGACCTGCATTCAAAGGCAAAGCAAAACCGATCTCTGAACAGATGATCACCGCGACCCCAGAAGTAGACGGGATCCACCTG
>DALTVZ010000089.1 GCA_029987315.1 Methanocorpusculum sp. | reverse complement strand
GCCTTGTTCTGAAGTTCTGCGGGAACTTCAAATTTCTGGTAAATCTTTGCCATAATTACTCACTTCACTCGAGAGGTTTTACCCTCTGTCATCGCTCATCAGCGGTCATACTGATAGGTACAAACTGCCTCGGGGAAAAAATCCCGATTTGTTCCCCCCGTACGGGGTAACCGATGCTGGCGTAACTATATTTATGGGTCTGATTTTGAGATAAAGATATGGATGATAGTTAAGGAATAATGCTGATATCTTTTAGAGACCTGTTCTGTCACCTCAGAGAAAGGTGGGAGGATATGAACCCATTCTATCAAGATAAATATCTCTTATGCAGCGTTATCGACTGTTTTAATGTGTAAAATCAGGGTCCTCCAGTTTCGAAAGCAGAAGATTCCCTTTTTTCCGATCTCATGACCCGCGCTTATGATCCGGGAAACGAGGGGACTTTTATTTTATCTGATAAATATCCACACCGTCAGATGAAAATACATTCACGAGATCTTGTAGAGGGAGGCTGATCGTGTACATTTCATGTTCAACCTCTCCAACAAACAGGTACGTTGCTTTGTACTTCTTCATCAGATCGATTGTTTTTGTAGGATCTTCATACATCATTTTCACATCTGCTGTGCGCCTTGAAACATCTGCTATACCGCTTCTCCATCCAATTTCGTGTCCTGCCCACCCGATGATCGTGGATAAACCTGTCACCGCCGAGACTCGAGATCCGTATGTGTACGATGTACCGGCGGCTTCGACGATGACATCCGTTGGCCCTGCCATACCTTGCAGGTATTCTATCCCCTGACCATCTGCCGGATGTGAAACTGCAAGCCATGCCCCTCCATCCAATGAACCTCCAGGATATCTAAGATTGATACCTCCTGCGACAAAAATCCCCGCAAGGCAGATGAACACAACAAATGCCACCGCCCATGCCTTCCTTGTGTCTATGGTAGAAAATCGGTTTCTGACCCAATTTCCAATGATCAACAGTGTAGAGATCCCAAGGAAGAACCAGGCGCAAAATCCGAACTTGAAGACGGTATTCATGCGATAGTACGCGTCGCCCATGTAATCCTTGAGATAAAAAATCTCCAGAAATACGAGGATAGCAAGTCCGATCACGCCAAAAATGATCTCCGGCAGCCACTCCTTCTTTGCGAGGAGTAAAATGATGCAGAAAAGAGCTATTCCTAAGGATGCATATCCGACCAGTCCGAATATGATCGGCAGTGCAATGACCCAAGGATATTTTTTCAGAACCGAAATGCCATAGATGACAAAAATTACTAGGAAAAACAGGTATACCCCAAGGAATTCGATGATGGAAGACGGTGTTGTTACGAGGAAAAATCCCTTGATGCTTGATTCCCCGGCTGTGAGCATCTGGTACAAAAACGGGGCATAGGTAAGGATCGAAAGTACCGGGACAAGTACAAACGGTAATAATTTTCTGAATTTATGCTGATCGAATCTCCACCATACCATGAATGCAACGACCAGATACACGCATGCGTAGATCATCACATCCCATGAGTTCATGGCAGGCATTGTGCCCAGAGATAGAGCGAGAAGACCGACAAGAAGGTACTTTCCCCAGTCTTTGAGGTACTGCCATCTTGTCATCATCACTGCAAGCAGACAGATAAACAGCAACTGATTAAAACACGCGAGAAGATGTGCATGGGGATCGCCCCATAAAAAGGAAAAAAGCGGGTATTCATTGATCGTTGCTCCTTCACCGATCACTCGGGTGGAAGCCCACCAGGCTTCAATGGCCCCGCGGCCCGAAACCGCATGCCAGATAAGGGCAGTATTCGGGATGATCAACACCAGCATCGGGATCCACTGGTGGCGTTTCAAAAGGAGAACACCGATCGCGTAGGCAGAAACTGCTGCAAGGGCAAACACCGTTGGGAGCATCAGATTGAAAACCACTGAGCTCGTTCCCATCGAAAGGATTCCCAGAACCCCCATCATCCAGTGTCCAAGGTAATAATAGATGCTGAGAGTTTCACCTGCAAACCAAGGATCAAACGGCGTGACGGTTGGATCAAGCATTATACTTCCAAGAAATGCCGCGTCCATGAACCTCTCGCCGGAAGGAATGATCCCGGGTGAAAACCACCGAACGGTCAGAAGCAAGGCAAACGCGGAAAAAAACACTATGTCCCAGCGGATCTGGCATTTCAGGTCAGCTCGTTCATACTGTTTTTTGTAGAGAGCTAATCCTCCAAGTATAGCGAAAAGGATCAAAATGAGCTGGACCGGGAGACCTATGAGGGCTAGATACCATGACCCGATCGTCAAGAGAAGGATCCCGATAGGATATGCGAGCCCGTAAGAGATCTTTCCAAGAGCAGGTCTAAGATACGGATAGACGGTGATCTGGCAGAATTTTATGATGATCGCCCAGAGAATGACTGTGAGTATCTGGGATCCTATTGAGATCATGGATGATTAGACAGCATAGATCACTGTCTCGCAGGGCCACCAGGGATATGGCGAGTACTGTCGAAGATAAAGGGCATAATCTTCATTATACTCTCTGATGAGTTTTGGTATATCCCAGAGATCATTCGGTTTATGATACACACAGATGGCGAGTTTTGGATGCTCTGAGGTGATGTGATTTTTTGCTCCTTCAAGTGCATCCCGCTCAAAACCTTCGATATCCATTTTTATGAACGAAACAGGCTCCAATATGTCCTCATCGAGTGAAACCATCTGTATGGTGGTATCACCTGTTGCGCATACGTGTGAATCCTCAGACTCGGCCGCATTGAAGCAGGTAGTTCCGTTTTCTTTACCTATACAGCAGTTCCTGAAAACGATTTTGTCGAGGACATCTTTTTGCCAGCTGGAAAAATAATCAACTGCGATGGCGTAGTTTTTTGGGTCTGGTTCATAGAAATATGTCTTAGAAAAATCACTGACACTGTTGATGAACATCTCCGTGACATCTCCACGGTATCCGCCGCAGTTGACAAATACCTCATTGTCTTTCATTGATACGATTTTTTTATCAAAATATTGTTTGAAGGCGAAGTCACCTTCTCGATGGTATGTTTTCATATCCTCTGTTAACCGGTATTGGAGCATAGAGATGAGAGTCTGGCGGGATTTTTCATCGGCGAGCTGATCGTAAAGTATTCGGTATTCTTTCTCGTGAGCAAATACCCCGTCATGCGCTTCTTGCCAGAATTCCTTCAATGATGTGTCAACAAATCTTCTCTCCATGCGGAACTTCGTTACGAGAGGGGAACAGAGGGAGACCATAAGTTTTTGAGCATAGGGATTTTTAGGAAACTGGATACTACGTATCTCCTCTCCAAGAAAATGGGAGTTCTGTGTTTTTTTAATGGCTGGATCTATACTGCTGTAAAAATCATCTATGGTCATATCTTTAGATAACATCGATCACACACTTTTCCTGCATTATATTTATTATTCGGAGTAACATTAAATATCGCTATATATTTCTGGGATATGATCTCAGAAATCATTCTTTTCCTCTTTGAGTTTATGTGAATCTTCTTTGAAGAGTCTCTTCAAAAGGGATACTGACCAGTCGCCGAAGTAATACAGTGAGATCAGCCCACCAGCGAGTGTCACGAGGTTTTTGATCAGATGATCGATCACTGCGATAAGGAACGCGGTAAATGATGCAACGCCGCCGATTTCAAAAACAATTGCGAGAGCCGCCTCATAGGTCCCGATCCCCCCAGGTGTGATTGGTACAGCTTTTATGAGATTTCCAATGATTATTGCCAGAAGGACAAGCATGAACGGAACATCTACCGAAAGCATCATACAGACCAGATAACAGGTCAGGACATCCATCATCCAAATCACCACAGATGTTCCCGAGAGAATACCAAGAGAAGCTATTGTGGCAGATACCTGTCTGAACTGTGCAAAAACCTCCAGGATCTTTTTCAGGATCTTGTTTTCTGCCTGCATCCATTTGGCAAGCAGGAGTATGAGAATCCCAACTATCCCGGCAACCAGTACTAAGATGATTAGCCAGATAAACCATCCATAATCCGCTGGGATCAGACCGATCAAAAACGGCAGAGCACACAGTCCGAGAACTGCCAGTATGAGAATGTCATACACTCGTTCAACGATAAGCGAGGTGAATCCGTTCGTGTACGGCATCCCTTTCTCGTGTTTGAGAATGAACATCCGGACAAAGTCGCCAAGACGTGCAGGAATGATCATATTTGCAGTCTGGGAAACATAAATGCAAGCAGTAGAAAAAATTACCCCT
>DALTVZ010000088.1 GCA_029987315.1 Methanocorpusculum sp. | reverse complement strand
GATGCATCCTCTTTTGCGAGGACTTCTTTGAGGGCGGCGGCCGCAGACGAGATTTTTTCCTTGTCTTCAGCATCGATCTTGTCAGCGGTCTCTTTGTCGTTTACGAGTTTTTCTGCAGCGTAGACGGCATTGTCGGCATTGTTGCGCTGTTCGATCTCTTCACGGCGTTTCTTATCCTCTGCTTCGAACTGTTTTGCGTCCTTGACCATCTTGTCGATCTCATCATCTTTGAGGTCTTTTCTGCCGGAGATGGTCATAGACTGCTCATGACCGGTTCCAAGATCCTTTGCGGAGACATGAACGATACCGTTTGCGTCGATGTCGAAGGTAACTTCGATCTGCGGAAGACCGCGGGGTGCCGACGGGATACCAGTGAGCTGGAATCTGCCAAGGCTGAAGTTATCACGGGCGAACTGACGTTCTCCCTGGACAACATGGATCTCAACAGAGGTCTGGTTGTCTGCCGCGGTCGAGAAGATCTGGCTTTTCCTGGTTGGGATGGTGGTGTTTCTCTCGATGAGTTTGGTGGCGATGCCGCCAAGCGTCTCGATACCGAGGGTGAGCGGGGTGACATCCAAAAGGACGACATCCTTGGTCTCACCGGTGAGGACTGCTCCCTGAACTGCTGCACCAAGTGCAACACATTCGTCAGGGTTGAGGGTCTTGTCCGGCTCTTTGCCGAGGAGGTTTCTGATGGTGTCTACGACGTATGGTACACGGGTCGATCCTCCGACAAGAAGGACGTGGTTGATATCAGCTGCGGTAAGGCCGGCATCCTTTAATGCCTGCTTGACAGGTTCAACGGTTTTCTGAACAAGGTCGCCGATGAGCTGCTCGAACTTTGCACGAGTCAGGTCAATATCCATGTGTTTTGGTCCGTCGGCGGTTGCCGTGATATATGGCAGGTTGATGCTTGCTTTCTGCAGTGAGGAAAGTTCGATCTTTGCCTTCTCTGCAGCATCCTTCAGACGCTGGTGTGCGACCGGGTCTTTTCTCAGGTCAACGCCTTCTTTCTTCTTGAATTCGTCGGCGAGGAAGTCAACGACGCGTGCATCGAAGTCATCTCCACCGAGACGGTTGTTTCCTGCGGTCGACTTGACCTCGAAGAGTCCATCGTCAAGGGTGAGGATGGAGACATCGAATGTTCCTCCGCCAAGGTCGTAAACGAGGACGGTGACCTCGTTTTCTTTGTCGAGTCCGTATGCAAGAGCCGATGCCGTTGGTTCGTTGATGATACGAAGGACCTCAAGTCCGGCGATCTTGCCTGCATCTTTGGTTGCCTGACGCTGGGCGTCGTTGAAGTAGGCAGGGACCGTAATGACAGCCTTTTGGACCTTCTCGCCAAGATATGCTTCTGCATCCATCTTGAGTTTCTGCAGGATCATAGCGGAGATCTCCTGCGGAGAATATTTCTTACCGTCGATCTCGGTCGGGTGATCGGTGCCCATGTACCGTTTGATCGAGCTGATGGTTCTCGTGGGGTTGATGATCGCCTGACGTTTTGCAACGTTTCCGACGAGTCTTTCACCTTCTTTGGAGAACCCTACTACGGACGGGGTTGTTCTGAATCCTTCGGAGTTTGCAATGATGACCGGGCTTCCACCCTCCATGATAGCAAGGCAGGAGTTGGTGGTCCCAAGGTCGATTCCAATTACTTTGTTTGATGCCATTTTTAATACCTGTATTATTCTTTTTTCTTTGCTACGGTCACTTTTGCATGGCGGAGCACCTTGTCGCGGATCGTATATCCTGAAACTACGGTGTCTATGATCGAATCTTCCGGAGCGTCCGCCGGGATACTGGCGATCGCTTCGTGGATTGCGGGGTCAAACTGTGTTCCGTTGGTGGTTGTGATCACTTCAATCCCATTCCTGGATAGAAGGGACAGGTAGAGCTTATGGATCTGCTCTAGCCCGTCACGAAGTTTTTCGTCCTCACTTTTGAGTGCACGTTCGAAATTGTCGAGAACATCGAGCATATCCAGCGCAAAAAATTCATTTGCATACCGGACAGCGCTGTCCTGATCGCGTTTAGCACGCTTTTTGTAATTTTCGAATTCGGCAGCGAGACGAAGATGTTTGTCATTGAGTTCATCGTATTTTTTTGTGAGTTCGTCAACAACGGTGGTTTCAGGAACGGGATTCTCATCCGGGTTTGTGTTTTTTGCCTTAGATATGTCAGCACTTTTAACATTCTGAGGCTTGATGTGTTTGTCCATGGTTATTTCCTGTTTCGTTTGTTGCACATATTTGTTGTATTGCAGTTCTATATATCAGTTTCGTTTAAGTACTATTTAAACAAGCAGAGGTATGCTTTTCGTGTAATGAAGGAGCCCCTGAGAAAAGAAAGCGTGATGACGCGCAAAATTTGAAGAAGCTGATACTATTATTTAAAAAAAAAGGTTTGTTCTTACTCGAACAAGTTTGCAAAGTATTTTGCTCCCCAGCAGTAGAGGAACGGCATGAGGAAGATCAGGAAGATCCAGCCGATGATTGGGATGATCGTGCAGATCAAAACGATAACGCCGAAGATGATCCAGATGAGGATGATCGAGACGATGTAATTGAGCCAGCCGGCTTTGCTGATCATACCAAGGATCGTGCCAAAACTGAAGGCTGCACCAAATCCATTGCGGGCAAAGTTGACCAGTGCCGGGATCAGGAGGAGAGAGAACAGGATCGAGACGATGATACAGAGAATGATCAGGCCAAACATAAGTGCAACACCTGCACCTGCAGCCATATCCGGAACGACCGAGGATGCCGGAGTAATAGTGGCCACCGACCCGATGGTGAACATACCGACGGATACAATGATCATCAGGATGATCGGGACGATCATGTAGATCAAACCTATGATCAGTGCAAGAAGCCCATCAACAAAAGATTTCCCCATGTTGTCAAGATCCGGGTCATTTCCCCGGAGGACCTTAACATATGTTCCAAAAACGATCCAGTTTACGATCGGAACAAGATTTAGTACTGCCAAAATAAGCCAGGTAACGAAATTACCGCCAAGCTTGTCTTTTGCAAAACCAAAAGATCCGGTTAAGTTATCTCCAATTCCAATTGACATACAAATACCTCTCATTTGTGAGATATATAAATGAAGGATTCGAAAATATATAAAACGATTCGGCAGGAAGATATGACCCGGCCGAAGCCAAAAAAAGAAAAAAATAAGTTTGTTTTGCGTTCTTATTCGAACAGGTTTGTCCAGAACTTGCTGGCCCAGATTGTGAGAAATGGGAAAATAATGATCATGATTAGCCATCCAACGTAGGGAATCATTTCAAGGAGACCAAGGAGACCAAAGATGATACCAAGGACGATTATGGCTAAGATGTAGTTAAGCCATCCGGCTTTGCTGATCATCCCAAAGATCTCGCCAAATTTGAAGGCTGCACCAAATCCATTGCGGGCAAAGTTGATCAGAGCTGGGGTCAGAATAAGGCCGAACAGAATGAAAATGATCAACCAAATGATCCCACCAATCCCGGCTCCTATAAGAGTTGCTGTGGAATCAGTCGTAAGTCCTGAAACAGCAGTCCACATTACCATACTGAAGATGAATATTGGGATAAGCAGGTAGATGAACAGAATGATAAACGCAAGAATGCCGTCAACAAAGGACTTTCCAATATTTTCAACTTTTGGGTCTTCCCCGCGGAATATCTTCAAATACGTTCCAATTGCGATGAAGTTGACGATCGGGATGATAGTCAGGATGATCAGAAGGATCCAGTTACCAATACTTCCCACAAGTTTATCTTTTGCATAACCAAAAGATTCGCTTAAATTATCTCCAATTCCAATTGACATACTACTACCCTTCAATAATGAGATAGATAAATGATGGATGCGTGGTTATATAAAACGATTCAGCAAAAAGACATCAATCATAGCAAAAGAAAAAAGAAAAAAAATAAGTTTGTTTCGTATCTTTAAGCGAACAGGTTTGCCCAGAACTTTGATGCCCAGATGGTGAGGAATGGGAAAAGGATGAGCATGATAAGCCAGCCGATGATTGGGATCATGCCAAGAAGGCCGACGATACCAAAGATGATCCCGATAAGGATAATGGATAAGATGTAGCTGATCCAGCCGGCCTTTCCGATCATACCAAAGATCGTGCCAAAGCTGAAAGCTGCACCAAATCCATTGCGGGCAAAGTTGATCATTGCCGGGATCATAATAAGAGCGAACAGAATAACGACGATCAAACAAATGATTCCGCCAATACCTGCTCCTGCAAGAGCTGCAATATCACCAGTCGTCATTGCTACAATAGACGCTCCCATTACAATGCTGAAGATAATGATTGGGATAAGCATATAGATGAATCCGATGATGGCTGCAAGAAGGCCGTCAACAAAGGATTTCCCGATGTTATCAACCTTCGGGTCCTCTCCGCGGAATACCTTCAGGTATGTTCCAATTGCGATGAAGTTGACGATCGGGATAATGCTCAGAACGATCAGAACGATCCAGTTAACTATATTGCCGACGAGTTTATCTTTTGCGTAACCAAAAGATTCGGTTAAATTTGCTACAATACCATTTGACATAATAATACCATCTCCTATTGTGAGATAATGTAATAGAAGAACTTTCTAGTATATAAATACACTCAAATATAATCTCAAATACTCAACAACATATCGATGTTTTATGACAGTAAATGTTGATATGACTAGGAACCCACGGAAATAATCTGACAATATACCAGATTAGCGAAAAGGGATAAAAACAACGCACACGCAACTATCATAAACTTTTTCGTATCCCTTGAATTAATATCGAGACTCGATTTGTGGCATTCGGATCCAGAGATAAAACAACTTTGATAAAATGATTAGGCTTGAATACTGAAATCTTCCCAACTTTTTTTTTGGAAAAAATAAGGAAAATGATCCGTATTATCTTATGTGCTGGATCCAGAGTGCATTGTTCTCTTTGATCGCGTTATAGGTCAAAACAAGAGCCATGATCCAAATAATGATTGCAATAATACCAGGAATGATCAGAACTGCTAAAAAAGCACAAACGAGTTCTAAGATAAAGAGTACGATACCGAGTCCAACACGTCCTGCATAGGCTAATCCGATCCCTCCAAGAAAAAACCAGAGGACCAACCCAATGACCATACTTTTTTCACCGCTGACAACTTTTCCGTAGGATGTTATCGGCAGTCCGCTTTCATTAACCATAATTTGTAACTTCCTTGCCTTTCGATCAGATCATGTGATCTTCAGACATGCGTATATCACGCATGATCGAATATAAATATACCTCAAATTCTTTCAATGAAGAGTTGAATCACATGCAGTATCCAGATCCGATCTTAAATAGATCTGGGTCATCCGTTTTTTTGTTTGCGGTGAATGATCCGGCGCAGAGTATAAATTACTAACAAACTTATTAATATAGATACAGGCGTTATCCGCGACGTATGGGTCTGTACAAAATCATGTGTGGAGAATAGTGATAATTTATCATGAGAAATAAGAACAAACTCGGAGGTGCAGTGTGAGTAACGTTCTTCCAGCACTACTCGCAGGCATTGCTGCATTCATCATCTACCTGATACTCTCGATAGGTTCGGCAACACCTACAGACGGGATCCTTCTCTGGTCATCAGCAGAGCTCATCATTGGACTAATTCTTTCGATTATAACCGGGTTGATATGCCGAAAACTCTGGGTCGGAAAAAGCTATAAAATGGCTAACCCCCTACGCTGGCTCCTCCTGGTCGTCTATATCATTCCGTTTTTAATCGAACTTATTATTGCAAATCTGACTGTATCTTGGAAGATCGTCACAGGCAGAAATATCAGACCCGGGATAGTCAAACTTTCACCTGGAATGAAAACCGACGCGGGAGCTCTCCTTCTTTCCACATCCATCACCTATCAACCTGGAACTGCCACCGTAGATGTGAATGACACGACACGGGAGCTCTACATCCACTGTCTCGATGTAGGAGACGAACCCAAAGGAGTTCTGCCGCCTGACAAGATCTTCGCGAAAATCAATCTGGCCAAATGGATCCGGAGGATAACTGAATGAACGATATATTCATGGTCGCTGCGATCATCTTCGTGCTTTTGATCTTCGCATGCGGGATAAGGATCTGGCGTGGTCCAACAAATGCCGACCGTATGCTTGCACTTGATGTGATAAACGTCCTCGTTGTCATCACCATGATCACCCTTTCACTCTGGTTCGAACAACCGGTGATCATCGATGTGGCGATCGTCTATGCTCTCCTCTCATTCGTTGGAACACTCTACGTCGCAAAAGTCATCATGGGTGATCTGCAATGATCGACATACTCGTGACCATTTGTGTGGTGATCTCGCTGATATTCTGTATACTTGGGGTCATCGGCCTTTTCCGGTTCCCTGACTTTTATACACGTGTCCATGCCGCAAGTATTGTGGGAAGTCTCGGCCTCCTGTTTATGGGAGCGGCCGTTCTCATTTACGCCGGCGGTCTCTGGTTTTCAGGCGACGGTGCCTGGTTCAATTACGGAGCACACGTCATTCTCGCTCTCTTGGTCATGGTCATAACCGGGACCACCTCGATGCATGCTATCGCCAGAAGCGCACACCGCTCAGGTGTCGTGCCGATCGCTAAGGTCGATGCACTCAAAGAGGACGAAGCCAAAATGAAAAAACAGGAGGGACAAAGGAAATGATCGAACTGTTCCCAGAAAGTTATGCGGTCCTTCACCTGCTCTTCCTCGCAGCAATAATACTCTGTGCAGTCACGGTTTTTTTCCTAAAAGATCTGATAGCAGCTGCGAT
Source organism: Methanocorpusculum sp. (assembly GCA_029987315.1). Lineage (GTDB taxonomy): Archaea > Halobacteriota > Methanomicrobia > Methanomicrobiales > Methanocorpusculaceae > Methanocorpusculum. The sequence goes on along the minus strand of DALTVZ010000088.1, from coordinate 2,195 downwards.
TGCTTTTGCTGCATTCAGTTTCCTGCTCGCCCTTGAGTTTTTTATCCTGCAGGCCCCCGACGTGGCGATCGCAGAGGCAAGCATAGGTGCCGGTATCTCAACAGCGATCATGATGATCGCCATTCGAGGAACAAAACGTAAGGAAGGTGATGAAGAATGAAAGACTCAGGTTTTGCTATGCGCCCAGGTTTTGTGATGGTGCTGATCGTTCTGGTGACACTCATTCTCCTCCTGCCGGCACTCGGTCTCACGTTTGGAACTCCGGCGGCATCAATGACCGACCAGTATTATCTGGACAACTCGCAGACCGAGACCGGAGCAAACAATGTTGTCTCGGCCGTCGTCTTCGACTACCGTGGATTCGATACGCTCGGTGAAGCGACCGTTCTGTTCATCGCAGTTCTCGGCGTTGCTATGATCTTCCGGAGGGTGCGCAAATGACGATCGGACTTATCGTACGTTCTGCAGGTCGCCTGATCGTTCCATTCATCTTCATCTTCGGTTTCTACATCGTGACACACGGTCACCTGACGCCGGGCGGAGGATTTCAGGGGGGAGCAGTTATCGCGACAGGCGTTGCTCTCCTTCTTGTCTGTTATTATTACCGTGAGTGTATGGAGAAGTTCATCCCGGTCTCGAGATTCAAACTCGTTGAGTCGGCTGGTCTTATCCTTTTCATATGCACTGCACTCGCAGGTCTCGTGGCCGCATCCGGATTCCTTTTCAACTGGCTGAATGCCACGGGAGGGCTCTTTGGCCACGCTGTTGAGTATGGTGTGAACGCAGGCGATTTGTTTACCGCCGGGATTATCCCCGTGCTGAACTTTGCTATTGGAATAGAGGTCTTCGGCGCACTTTCGGTCGTGCTGATGTACATGTTTGCCGGTCTAAGAGAGACGACACAAGAAGAGGACGATGCCCCGACACCGGCACCTGCTCCTGTCAAGGGGAAAAAAGGAGGGAGAAAATGATAGCAAATCTGCCGTTTATCGCGGTGGCATTACTGATAGGAATTGCCCTTGCGACCATTCTTCTCAAGAAGAACATGATCAAGATGGTCATGGGGCTCGCTATGCTGGAAGGGGCGGTCAATCTGTTCCTCGTATCACTTGGATATAGAGAGAATGGGATCGCCCCGATCTTCACGAATGCACCCGAAGGTGTCGATATGGTTCTCCCGACGGTCCAGGCATTAACGCTCACCAACATCGTTATCGGTGTTGCAACAACGGCGCTGATGCTTGTTCTTGTGATGGTCATCTATAAAAAATACGGGACCGTCAACTCAGACAAAATGCGGAGGCTCAAAGAATGAACGTTCTTTTAGATAACCTGCCGGCACTGCTGATCGCAGTACCTTTGTTTGCTGCGTTCCTCATCCCGATCTTTGGAAGGTTCCTTCCAAAAATACGCGACGCCTGGATCATTCTCTCCTCGCTTGCTGCAAGTATTGTCGCCATCATCACCGCGTTTACCGTTTATACGAAAGGAACGATCGTGTATGTCTTTGGAGCGGCTGCCGGATCTCCGGCGGTGCCCATAGATCCTGGCGGGTTCCCCTTTAGGATCATCTTCACGATCGACGGATTTGGAGCATTCATGCTTCTTTCCGCGGCGATCGTTTCATTCGCGGTCGCTCTCTATCTCGTCACCTCCCAAAAGGAGCGGAGCGGAAAATCCGAGTTCTATGCACTGTATCTCCTGCTGACAGCCGGCATTTTCGGCATGGTCTCGACAGGGGATATGTTCAACTTCTTCGTGTTCCTCGAGATCAACTCACTCGCCGGAGCAGCGCTCGTCTCCTATCACAGAAGAGGAGGACTCGCCGCAGAAGGAGCACTCAAATACCTGATCACCAACACCGTCGGCGGACTTATGGTCCTGTTCTCGATCGGTCTGTTGTATGCTCAGTATAATTCACTGAACATGGCGGTGATCGCTTCGCAGATCTCGTGGACAACGTTGAACATCGTTGCTCTCGTGCTCTTTATCGCAGCCCTTGCCATGAAAGCGGGATCGGTGCCCTTCCACTTCGCAACGCCCGATGCATACTCGGTTGCCCCGTCAGGGATAACTGCAGTAATGATCGTTGCAAGTCAAGCAGGACTTTACGGTCTGTTTAGGATCCTCTTTACCGTGTACGGTGGTGCATTCAACCCAGTTACCATCGGCTGGGTCATCATCGTCCTTGGTGT
>DALTVZ010000087.1 GCA_029987315.1 Methanocorpusculum sp. | reverse complement strand
CTAATATATTTCCAACAATGAGCCGCTGGGGCGGCGACAGGATTTGCCCGAACGTTCCCGATGAGGGATGAGCAAGACAGCGTAGCTGGATTGCGAAAGTGAGGAGAAGCAAATCCGATTCTGGGAGCCCGAAGGGCGGGATTCGCGCCGATTCGCGGTTGGCTTTTTCTCATACATCTACACCCAACAATACACGAAATCAAAATACAACCTAAGAGTACGTTACCTTTTTTTCACGCAAACAAAAACCCGATCCCCATTATCCAACCGATATACACCAATCCCGCAATCAGCGTCATCGGCAGCCCTATTTTAAAAAACTGCATGAACGAAAACGTTTCTCCACTCTTCTCCGCATGCTGAAGAATGATCACGCTTGAGGCAGCACCGATGATCGTAAGAGACCCCGCCGCCGTACATCCGGCAACAAGTGCCATATACAAAGGAACACCTGAGCCAGAAAGCACCGGGAGGATCAGTGCCACAAACGGCACATTCGAGATGAACTGGGACACGATCACCGTTGAAACAAAAAGTGCCGGGATCGAGGTCAACTCAAAGGATGGCAGGAAAATTTGAATGAAACCTGAGTTCCAGACCGCCCCCATCAGGACAAACATGGATGCAAAAAATAAAAGCGTCGACCAGTCCACACCGCGAAGAAGTTCGAGCCGCCTCTTTGAAAAAAGCAGAAGTGGTAACGCCGCCACTGCCGCGATGATAACAAACGGCATCTCGAACCCGAAAAACGGAAGCAGGATCCGAAGGGCGATCGAGAAAAACACGAGCCCGAGCGATATTTTTGACCAGCGAGCCAACGTCTCATCAAAAATGGTAGGCTTCAACTCCTGCACCACAGCCGAATCCGGGTCTGGGATCGTGAAGAGAAGGATCCGATACAGGATATATAAACAGACCAGCGACGGGACCAGAAGATACAACGCAAACTCCAGGAAAGCAAACTGCATCCCGCTCGATATGGCGATCAGAAGATTCTGCGGATTTCCAATAGGGGTCATACTGCTTCCAAACGTCACCGCAAAACACAAAGCAAACAGCATCGTTTTGACCGGGATCGTGTATCGTGCCGCACAAAAAAGCGCGACAGTGGTCCCTATTATTGCGACCGTATCGTTCATGAGGAGGGCGGAGAATGCCGCCATCAGCAGAATGAACCAGAACAAGACAGCTTTTTTTGTCTGTGCGCGGGCAAATCCTTTCAGTGAGAGATGTTCAAGGAGACCGGACTTTTCGAGAGCGGCCCCCAGAACAAACATCCCGAGCAAAAAGAGGATGACATCAAAATTGATCGAGAAAAACGCATCCGGGATAGATATCGTGCCAAAAAGGAGGGCGATAAAAGCACCACCAGTCATGATCGCCCATATCGGGAGGCGAACCTTCCCGATACGCCGCACAACGATCAGCCAGAAAACAACTACAAGGATCCAGACGGCGAGCGGGACCATAAGGTATTACGGCTTGTGTAAAACGATCTCGATGGAGGAGACGTTGGTCGGTCCGTCATCCATCTCTACCGAGTCAGTTGATATGGAAATACTTTTTTTAACAACGCCGGTGAGGAACTGGCGGGTCGATACCTCCGCAGTATCGACTGCCCGTGTAATGGCTTTTCCTCGTGCTTTGATCACGACCTCTGAATTACCGTTGTTGAACTGTGTAACTACGGCAAGTACATAATTCATCAAGGGTTTCGTGCCGATCAATACCGTGTTTTCATCCATTTGTGTAGTATATAGGGGATTGTTAGATATATTTCATCGTATGCAGAAGTTCTGCATTTAAGACGGAAGCGCCGGCGGCACCGCGGATGGTGTTATGGCCCATAGCAACGAATCGGATACCTTCCCGAACTCTGCCAACGGAAACGGTCATGGCATTGCCGCGGTTTCTGTCAAGCCTGGGCTGCGGGCGGTTTTCCTGATCGAGATAGAGGACGGTGTGGTCAGGCTGGGTCGGGAGACCTGAGAAGGGAGGCCTCCAGGTTTTGAATGCGTCGATGACCTCGGCAGGTGATGCATTTATGTCGATCCAGACATTGAGCGTGTGTCCGTCGATGACCGGCACACGGTTACAGGATGCAGATACAGAGAAAGGAGCGCCGGTTATTTTGCCATTTTCCAGTGTTCCAAGGATCTTGTTTGCCTCACGGGCGATCTTTTCCTCTTCGCCGCCGATGTAGGGGATGACATTATCATAGATGCTGAAGGCAGATACGCCCTCAAAACCTGCTCCTGAGATCGCCTGTAAGGTGGCGACATTGATGTTCGAAAATGAAAATTTCCGCAGTGGTGCCAGCGCCGTTGCAAGCATGATGGTCGAGCAGTTCGGGTTTGTGACGATGAACCCGTCCCGGCCTTTTTTCCGCTGGGCGTCGATCAGGACCGCGTGATCAGGGTTGACCTCCGCGATCAGGAGAGGAACATCATCCTCCATTCTGTGGGAACTTGCATTACTGCAGACACCCACACCCGAGGCGGCTATGTCGACCTCAAGCCTGGTTGCAATTTCTGCGGGCAAAGCAGAGAACACCAGATCACAATCTTTTACCGCATCCACGGTGGTGGGGGCTATGACAAGATCTGCTGAAGAGTCCGGGAAGGGTGAGTCGAGCCGCCAGTTTACCACAGAGCCATAGGTTTTTCCTGCTGATCGATCGGACGCCGTAAGAGTCGTGAGGTTGAACCATGGGTGGTCTGCGAGCAACTGTACAAACCGCTGACCGACCGCGCCGGTCGCGCCTAGTACACCTACGTTAATCATAGACAGATATAGGGCGTGGCTCTTATTTAAAGGCGTGTAGGTTGTCTGTTTGGATGAGGAAAACTAAGCAAAAAAAGATTAGAGATACTCCAGTCCGTTCATATACGGCTGGAGGACTTTGGGTATCTCAACACGACCATCTTCGGTCTGATAATTTTCGAGAATACAGCGCAGAGCCCGGGAAGTGGCAACTGCCGTTGAATTCAGGGTGTGGAGAGACTGCTTGGATTCAAATTCGTGGGCATCACGGACACGGATGTTTAACCGGACCGACTGATAGGCGGTGCAGTTCGAGCAGGAGACGACCTCGCGATATGCATTGTCACGCGGCATCCATGCCTCTATATCGTATTTCTTCGCGGCCACGGTCCCGATATCACCGGTACAGATGTTCACGACCCTATAGGGCAAACCGAGTTTTGTGAACAACTCCTCGGAGTTGGCGAGAAGCTCTTCGTGCATCTCCCAGGACATTTCCGGCATGCAGTAGATGAACTGCTCGATCTTGGTGAACTGGTGGACGCGGAAAAGACCGCGGGAATCGAGTCCGTGCGCTCCGATCTCACGCCGGAAACACGGCGAGATACCCACCATTTTGAGCGGGAGATCCTTCTCCTCGAAGATCTCGTCCTGATACATGGCAGCCATCGGGTGTTCGGCGGTGGCGATGAGATAGGCATCATCACCCTCGATCTTGTACATGACCTTCTCGAAATCTCCCAGATCGGTGACCTCCTCATAGGATTTTCGGTTCATCATGTACGGGGGGATGATCGGCGTATATCCTTTCGCGATGATCGAGTCCAACGCAAATCTCTGCAGAGCGAGATCAAGAAGAGCGAGGTTTCCTTTCAGGAAATAAAACCCGGCACCGCTCGTCTTGGTGGCACGATCAAAGTCTGCCCAGCCATGTTCCGCGGCAAGTTCTCCATGGTTTTTGAGCTCAAAGTCAAGCGTCCTTGGTGTGCCGACCGTTTTTATGACAACGTTTTCCGTATCGTCTTTGCCGTATGGAACACTTTCGTGCAGAATATTTGGCAGACGCATCAGGTAATATTTCACCTGTTCCATCGCCTTTTCTATGATATCGTCGTTATCCTTGATCAGTCCCGGAAGTGCCTTTGCTTCGGCAAAAAGGGGAGCGGGATCCGTCCCCTCTTTTTTGGCGGCGTTGATGTCTTTAGCGATCTGATTTCTTCTGGCACGCAGTTCATTGTTTTTGACGGTGAGCTCGCGGAAGAGTTTATCCTGTTCCAGAACCGTATCGACCCAGAGAAGCTTCTCGGCATCCTGGCGTTTTTTCAGGTCTGCCACTACTATATCTGAGTGGGCTCTGACGAATTTGATATCGAGCATGATTGACAAGTAATGTTTGTGCTTTTAGATGAAGAGGGTTTTTATTATATAAACTAGTTATTAAACATCAAATGACAAACTTAAGATAACAACCAGGTCAGACACTCATGAAACAGACAATGGAGATCATCTTCTCTGGAAGAGTACAAAAGGTCGGGTTTCGTGCCTGTGTGAGAAACGCAGGAGCAAACTTGGGATTGTGCGGGGAAGTTGAGAATCTATCCGACGGCAGGGTCAGGGTGCTCGTTACCGGTGAGGATGTTATCATAGATAAATTCCTCGCCATGACATACACCTGTCCGCGTGCGATCATCAGGGACTTGAAATGTGCTCCCTATGTTCTGACAGATTTCACGAATTTTTCAGTAAAACGAGAATGAAGACATGAAAACCCAGAAAACCATCACGTACTTTAACGAACCGGGAAGGAAAAATACCCCGGACTGTGCAGAGATCGCTGTAAAGCGTGCAAAGGAACTCGGGCTTACGACGATAATCGTCGCAAGTTCCGGTGGATATACCGCGAAGATCTTTTTCGATGCGATGAAAGGAACAGGCCTTCACCTCGTGGTCGTGTCCCACGCGGTGGGATTCTCTAAACCCGGTGTCTGGGAGTTTGACGCCGATCTCGCAGCGGAACTGAGAACTGCCGGAGTAAAGATCGTCTGTGGCACACATGCACTTTCGGGACTGGAACGTGCGATCTCCAATAACCCAAGACTCGGAGGAAGCAGCAGGACCGAGGTCATCGCCGAAGCATTCAGGCGTTCGGTCGGGATAGGGATGAAGGTCGCCGTGGAATGTGTCCTTATTGCCGCAGATCAGGGCGCGATCCCCATTTCTGACGAGGTCATATCAGTTGGAGGAACGAATGAGGGTTCGGACACGGTATTAGTGGTCAGACCCGCTCACACTGCAGGCTTTTTTGATCTGCAGGTCCGTGAATTCGTGGCAATGCCGAGGGATCGTTAACATGGCGCTCAAATCATTATCAGAGGCATTAGGCCTTCTTATCAAAAAACCGCTTGTATGGATGCCGGGATTTTTTGCCTCATTTGCGATATTGTTTACCTATTATATGTACACGATTTTTGATTATAGCGTAGCATTTGCAATCGGGATCGGCCTTCTGGTGATGTTCCCGGCATTTCTTGCAGGGACCTACGGGATCATCGTCGGGGACAAATCGACCTCATCCGATTTCAGAAAATATGCGGCATACGGATACTTCAGATGTCTGATCCCCAATCTCGTCATAATCATGCTCGGGTTTTTGCTTTCGAACACGCTGACGTATATTCTGTTGATGGTCGGCCTTTCCGTTGATGCAGCCCTCTATTTCAGTATATTCCTGGTCATTCCGCTGGTCTTCTTCTTCTACTTCTCAGACATATCCGCAATGGTCAACAATTTCCCGGCATTTCGAGCATTGAAGGACAGTGCGGTCAAAGTGACCACAGGATCTGTCCATATCACAGCATTTTACCTCTTCAATGTCGCACTCTTCTTTGCGGCATCGTTTATCTTTACCGCAATATGGTCATTCCTTGCGGTCGATGCCCTCCTTCCTATTTCTCAGATGACCCAAGGAGAGATCCTGGCACTATCACAAACCGAACTCGTTGCTCTGTTCACGGCTCCGGAGATCCTTTCATCGGGTTGTATTGCCCTCGCAGTTTGCGCCTGTATATTTGTGCCGCTTGTGGTTTCATACAAGGCGTGCTTCTTTAAACGAAACTTTCTCAAGCTGGAAACTGAGCCAAAAGCTGAGGAGCAGCAGGGTTCATTCGATAAGGATGGGCGCTGGTATAAATATTCATAAATTTTTTTGTGCGCGTTTTTCTTTCGTATACCACTTTTTCAGATTCGTTTCCCTAGCACCATGCTAACACGTAACATACAAATACCACGCTCAAAGCCTGAAATATAAATTCCAGCAATTATAGAATATTTTTAGAAATAAATCGAAAATATCGGCCTGAATCAGAAATAACAGGATAGGTTTTATACAGAGCAATTCCAACATTAATTGTCACAATGCAGGTGAACTCCTATAGTTCCGTGCGATTGGCAGGAAACACATTATGTCGAAGGTAAACGCGTTTGAAATGGCCCAACATCAGCTTATGGATTGTGCAAAGATCCTCAAGCTGGAGCAGAGTGTTGTTGATATCCTCATGCAACCACAAAGACAGATCCAGGTATCTATCCCG
>DALTVZ010000012.1 GCA_029987315.1 Methanocorpusculum sp. | reverse complement strand
TATGGGACAGGCAGTGACCCCCGATCACCCACGGGCCCATAATTTCCTCTTTCGAGACATCAAAAACATCAACAGATTTTTTGGAACCAAATGTAAGACCACCGACGAACACGAACTCTTTCGTGACATCGTCGGAGAAGACTTTTTCGAGATATAAATCATGACACAAGAAGTAAAGATCCCTAACGACAGAATCGGCGCAATCATTGGAAAAAGTGGCGAGACGAGAAAATTCCTAGAAAGAATCCTGAAAGTGACCCTGGAGGTCGACAGTCAGACCGGCCTTATCGAGATAATAAACAAGGATGACTCCCTAGCAGAAATTCGCGCAATGGAGGTCATCAAAGCCATCGGACGCGGATTTTCACCAGATCGTGCAAAGAAACTGCTCGAAGACGATGACATGATCCTTACGCTTATCGACATCTCCGACATTGCAGACACTCCCCAGAAACTTGCAAGGATCAGAGGAAGGATCATCGGACGTGAAGGAAAAGCTCGTGAACAGATCGAAAACATGACGGGAGCCCTTGTCTCCGTGTACGGGAAAACAGTTGGCATCATCGGCATGCCGGATCAGATGAACGATGCTCACACCGCAGTAACGATGCTCATTAACGGCTCAGACCATAATACCGTGTTTAACTTCCTGGATCGGAAAAAGAAGGAAGCAAAGCTGGACGTACTGAACTATTACTACTGAGCAGTACTAAAGTCGCAATCGTTAAATATCATGAGTGATTCTGGAAAGTTCCACTGGAAACAAAGGGGTCTAAATAAATCCGGACGCGTTTCATGAAAATAAGCGAAATGCCGATTCCAAATCACCTGCGCGAGGCGTATTTGAAAAATGGGATCGAGGAACTGTACCCACCCCAGGAAGAGTGCGTAAATTCCGGTTTATTTGAACGGAAAAACATTTTAGCCGCTATTCCCACAGCTTCAGGAAAAACTCTCATCGCTGAGATGGCGATGCAAAAGGAGATCGCGGAGGGAGGGAAGTGTCTCTATATCGTTCCTCTCAAAGCCCTTGCATCGGAAAAATACGAAGATTTCAGCGGAAAATCCGTCAAAGTCGGGATCGCAACCGGAGATCCTGACCAGCGCGACGAGTACCTGGGCAGGTACGACATCATTGTCGCGACCTCCGAGAAGACCGACTCCCTGATAAGGAACAAGGCCGGGTGGCTGAAAAGCATCTCTCTTTTGGTGGTTGACGAGATCCACCTGATCGGTGACGACTCACGAGGGGCGACCTTAGAGATGGTGATCGCACAGCTCAGATTCCAGAACCCAAATATGCAGATCATTGGCCTCTCAGCCACGATGGGAAACCCTGAAAGTCTTGCAAAATGGCTGGATGCACAGCTCATCACGAGCGAGTGGCGGCCGGTCGATCTGCGCGAGGGAGTCTATTATGACGGAGCTATCCACTTCCACGGGGCTGAGCGTATCCTTGAAACGCCAAAAAAGGACGATGACCTGAATCTTCTTTTGGACACCATCAACGAAGGCGGACAGTGCCTGGTGTTTGTTTCCTCCAGGCGTTCTGCGGAGGCATATGCAAAACGTGCGGCGATAACGCTAAAAAGATCCTCAGAAAAACTTGATGAGCTTGCAAAACGGATCGCGAAAGCTGATACGACCGTTTCTGGAAAAAATCTTGCCGTATCCGTAAAATCAGGGGCAGCGTTCCATCATGCAGGTCTTCCGCGTGCAGCAAGAGCGGCTGTCGAAGAGGGATTTAAAAATGGAGATATTCTCTGTATATCCTCGACCCCAACCCTTGCCGCCGGAATAAACCTCCCAGCACGGAGGGTGATCATCCGGGATTATCAGCGTTATGAGCGGGGGGTCGGCATGAACCCTATCCCTGTTCTTGAGTACCGTCAGATGGCGGGAAGAGCAGGCCGGCCCAGACTCGATCCGTACGGGGAAGCAGTTCTCATCGCGAAAGAAAAAAAGGATGTTGACCGACTCTTCGAGGAGTTCATCGATGCACCGGCAGAAGATATCTCGTCACAGTGTCAGAAGGAGAATGAACTCCGCAGTCATCTTCTGGCGATAATCACCTCAGGATTTGCACAAACCGGAGAGCAAGTTCGAGGATTCATGGAAAAATCCTTCTATGCGAGCCAAAAATCCGTTCACCGGCGTCTCGATAAAAACATAGAAAAGGCGCTTGCATATCTGGAAAAATCCGGGATGATCGAAAAAGAGGGGGATGAGATCCACGGGACGTTGTTTGGCGCACTAACGTCCAGACTCTATCTCGATCCTGAATCTGCCATGATGATAAAGGACGGTCTTGCAGGAAAAGAGTTTACAGCATTTGGTATGTTGCATCTTCTCTGCATGACACCAGATATGTTCAGGTTCTATCTCAAAGCCTCGGATGAGAAGTTTGTGGATAATGTTCTCACAGAACGAGGAGACGAATTCCTGCTCGAAGACATATCTCAGGAGTTTTTTGCAGCGATCAAGACGGCTCTCGTTGC
>DALTVZ010000086.1 GCA_029987315.1 Methanocorpusculum sp. | reverse complement strand
CTTATTGTTGTGACAGTGATGAATTTTCTTGGCTATTATACCGCGGCCCTTACCTATCGTCTTGGATATGATCCGGATAACTTCGGTGTCCCGGTCATGACAAGTTCCATCGATCTGATAGGGGCAACGACACTGGTCCTTGTTATGGCAGTATTATTTGTGTAATGGGGCGTGCAAAAACGGAACATTACATGTTTTTGGTTGAGCACGTTCACAGCAACTAGGGATCCAACTACCTGAACATAGAATAGACAGACATGTCATCTCAGATGTGTCGGCTGAAGACTGATAAAAAAAGAAGGTTAGTAGGTGTAAACGATCGAAATCGTTGCGGTGGTTTTTAACTCGCCTGACTCGATGGGGGTCCGCACACTGCTGCCTTCAGCTGTTTTCATCATAATGTCAGCATTCGTGTAGGAGATCGGAGTGTAGTTCTGACCGACATTGATCGTGCCGGTCCCTGAGATCTTCAGGCCAAGTGCTGAGGATACTGAATCTGCATCGGCACGTGCTGATTTGACGGCTGAGATGATCGCTGCATTTCTCTCGATCATCAGTTTTGCGTCAGAGAGACCGAACTGAAGGCTGTTGACGTTGTTTGAGCCTGCGGCGACGGCGACATCGATGTACGAACCTGCATTGTCGACATCATAGGAGATGATCTCGATGGTGTTCGTTACTTTGTAGACCGTGGTCCCGAGCGGCCAGTTTCCTGTGTTATACTCGCTCAACTGATAGGAATAGATGTTGTAGTTGTTCGTCTTGATATTGGCATCCTTGATACCTGCTTTCTTCAGAGCAGCAACAACTTTTTCCATTTTTTCGGCATTCTCGTTCTGGGCAAATTTTGCATCAGGGTCAATCGTTTCAACGCCGAACGTGATCGTTACTTTATCTGGAGTGGTGGTGGATACACCATAGCCGGAAACCAGAATAACTTTGTCGGTCTGAGAGTCTGCAGCTGCCGCAGGGAAAGCAAAGAGTGCAAAGATCGCAAAGATGAGGAGGATCGCAAGTATATTCTTTTTCATTTGTATCACTACAATAATGAACATTATATGAGATATACCTATTCAAAACTACGAAAAAATCGGTAGCTATAAATCCCTGCCCTGCGCGCCTGTTTGCTTAATGTATTGTACGTCTATAAATAATCTTCTATTGCCTCGATTTATTGTGCCTCCAACTATACATTAAATAACCCATGTGAATGACATACTATTATACCACCAAGGGAGTGAAAAAAAAATGTCAGAGAATATTAAAATTTCATTGATTGTGCAGGAGGCAGACCGTAATGACGTACGACCTGGATACGCAAAAATTCACAGTGACGTCATGGCAAAACTCGGTGTTGATTTCGGCGATTTCATCAAAATCACCGGAAAACGAACTGGAGCTGCCAAAGTCATGCGTTCTTCTGTGTCCGGCTCAGGAGGGATTGCGATCGATGGATATACCCGTCAGGCAGCAGGTGCTGGTATCGGTGACACCGTTATAGTCCAGAAGGTCGTTCCAAAAACCGCCGCAAAAATCACTCTTCAACCGATCTCGCAGAGCATTCGTCTCGACAGCCGCACACTCGAGCAGGCGATCCTGAAAAATTACGCTGGCCGCCCAATCACCCAAGGTCAGATCATGACCTTTGGGTTCCAGACCAAGTCCGAGGACCCGTTCATCTCCGGCTGGGGCGGATTTTCTAACTACAACACCGAGTACGTCGACTTTGCCGTCTCTGAGGTCTCACCAGGAGACGTCGCGATCATCGGATCAGAAACCACCGTCAACTACAAAGAAAGTGTCTACAAAGGTGAGGCGGCTCCCAAAGGAAAGTCTACGGGAAACATTCACTACGAGGACATCGGCGGTCTTGGGCGGGAACTTTCTCTCGTCCGTGAAATGATCGAGTATCCGCTCAGACATCCTGAAGTATTCGAGAAGCTCGGGATCGAACCGCCAAAAGGCGTTCTGCTTTATGGTCCACCCGGTACCGGAAAAACATTGATCGCCCGTGCTGTAGCAAATGAGGCAGGAGCCTACTTTGACACCATCTCCGGTCCGGAGATCATCTCCAAATACTATGGTGACT
>DALTVZ010000085.1 GCA_029987315.1 Methanocorpusculum sp. | reverse complement strand
CCCTACCAGATCGGCGACAAGGTGTCAATCGGAGAAAATTATGGAGAGGTAAAGGACATTGGAATCCGCTCTACCCGCATACAGACTTCTGCCGATGAAATGGTGTCTGTTCCTAATGGTACGATATTCAACCACCCGGTGACCAGCGGCAATGCGGGCGATCTTGCCATGATGATCGTCATCGATCTCTATATCCATTCGGATTCTGATGTGGAGAAGGCCATGAAGATCCTCACGGAGGCCCTTGTCACATCAAAATATGTGATCATCTCGAAAAAATATTCCTATACCGTGTTGCTCGAGGATTTCCCGTTCTACAAGTGTGTCCGTGCAAAGGGATATGTCAACGACCTCCGGCTTGAATTTGAGTTCAAATCGGAAGTTACCGGGAGGGCATGGGCGGAATTCAGAAAAGCAGGCATCCGGCCGCCGTCGTTTGTTCCCCCGGGAGTGGATATCGGTATTCCGGCAGAAGGAAAAACATCATAATTTCATTTTCTGTCTTAAAATCATGAATTTTTAAAAAAGCTGGTCGAAAAGCGGGTGATGGTCCTTCCTCAGCTGAGGAAGGATCACGCGACAAGGAATCTGGACCCCAGGTCGAAATACCTTACAGCCGCCTTATATCACCGATCTTATAAACGTGTCAAAACCGACACGTTCGATCGTTGCACCGAGGCGTTCGGGGAACTTACCGTTCTCTCGGTACCATGTGATGACCTTCGCAGTCAGAGCGATCGCCTGATCCTGTGTCAGGCCTGTCGCCAGCTCCCGGCCAACCTTTGCTGTCCCTCCACCCTTGCCGCCGGCAACTGCAGTGAACCCGTCATCGGTTCCAAAGAACCCGAGATCTTTCATCCACGAATCACTGCAACAATTGTCGCATCCTGATACGCCGATTTTAAACTTTGCCGGTGCTGGTTTGCCATAATACTCCTTGTCAAGGGCAAATCCTAGGCCCGGGCTGTCCTGTTTCGCCCTCTTGCATGATCGTGTCCCCGGGCACATCTGGATGCTCCGAATCGTCAGACCGATCGCCTTGGAACGGTCCTCGAATTCATCCCAGACTTTGTCCAAGTCCTCCTCTTTTAGGCCGATGATCGCGATGCGCTGTGCTCCCGTTAGTTTCAGATATTTTGCGTCGTATTTTTCCGCCACGTCCGCGATCTTCCTCAACAGTGCAGGCTCGACAAAGCCTCCGGGGATGTGGGGGTGGATCAGAAACGTCTCCATGTCTCGCTGAACAATTGCGCCTTTTGCAGGTATGTTTGATTTCGCCATGATTTTCCTTTGGTATACTTTTGATACAGTTTACAATTGCGTATTTTATTATAAATAACCAAAGGTTTCCTAAAACATACCATAGATGAAGCACGCAAGTCAGTTTAACAAAGAGGAGCAGGTATTGATCATACCCGGGAAAAAGAGACAAGAGGATTTAGATATAGGATAAACAATCGAACAAATTTATTGATGGCACGGGATCCACGAAAAACTATCCGACAATTATCAGGGCATATCCCTCGAACACGATTTTAAAGAACTAACTCTCTCTCGTTTTTGTAACTATAAGAGAAATGACTCATAGCAAAGCATATTGAATGTTGTGGGCCTATATTCCGACATGCTCGGGATATATTTACCCGACGTTGACAATCTAGTATGAATACCAATATTTTATGGAGGATTTAAATGACATTCGAAACAGAATCCGAATCACATGATCAGGCCCTGGGCATTACACCGAAAAGAACGATCCTTGCCCATCGAAGTGATCTGAATTCTGATGCGGCTACAAATTTGCGGAAGATGGCAGAGCTTGGAGAGTTAGCACATTCTGCTGATTATCTGGTTGTCGGCACATTTGTGCAATCAAGGATACCTAATTCGAATTATCAGATAGGCCCCGGTAAGGTGGAGGAGCTTGCGGAGCTTGTTACGTCTTTGGAGGCTGAAAAAGTAATTTTTATGAACCCATTATCAATGGAGCAGATTTTTAATATCTCTGATGCGTGCAAATGTGAGGTGATAGACAGATTCCAGCTCATCCTTGAGACATTTGCAAAAAGAGCCACTACAAGGCGTGCAAAATTGCAGGTAGAGCTTGCAGAACTGCAGTATGAGCTTCCTAAAACAAAGGCTGGTATTTACCTGAAGAAGAAGGAAAGGCAGGGTTTCATGAGTCTGGGTAGTTATGAGGATTCTTATGAGCAGGATATCAAGAAACGGATCACAAAGATCCGGGCAGAACTTCAGCAGGGCAATGATAACGAGTCGCTTCGCACGTTCAGGCATGAAAAGGGATTTTCCCTAGTAGCTCTGGCAGGTTACACAAATGCGGGAAAAAGTTCCCTTTTCGAGGCGCTTGTAGAGGAGGAGACGGTGGTCAAGGACATGCTCTTTACGACACTATCTCCTACAACACGTTCTCTCACGGCAAATAATAGAAAAATGCTTCTGACAGATACTGTGGGATTTATCGAAGACCTTCCGCACCTGATGGTGGATGCTTTCCGGTCAACGCTTGACGAAATATTCCTGGCCGATGTCATTCTTCTTGTGGTGGATATGAGTGATCCGGTGGATATCATCCGACAAAAACTGGAGGTCAGTCATGATACCTTCTTTGAAAGAACAGAAGGTGCGATAATCGTTACTGCTCTTAACAAGGTCGATCTTCTTTCCGATGAAGAGCTGCAGGAAAAACGGGAAGCGATTGATGATCTTGCACCTTCTTCTGTCGTGATATCTGCAAAATCAGGGAAAGGTCTTGACGAACTTAAACAGCGTATCTGTGAGAAGCTCCCTAAATGGGAGCATTGCAAAATATCCATCCCGATCTCTGAAGAGAGTATATCCACGGTATCATGGCTGTATGATGAAGGCATTGTCCACTCGATCGAATATGGGGATTCCATTCTCATGGAAATTGAAGCAAGGGATGAGATAATTCAGAAAATAAAGCCTTTCGCCATATCTTCATAATAAAATTAAGATTTGGGCAATCTTTGTTCGGTCTCCGGCCCGATGAAATAAAACACCCCTCTTTTTCCTCTCTGAACCTTCACGATACCCTCTTCAAGTAGACCCGAGAGATATTTGGCGACCTCATGATGATGTAAGCCGGTCATGGTCGCGAGGTCCTCGACTGTGCACGGGCGGATATGCAGGGTCTTTAGGATATGTTCATGCGTGCTTTCTCCGGCAACATGCGTATCGGGTTGTTCACAGCAGTTTCCTGCCACATCCACCGGTATTCCAAGCTCGGCAAAATATTTTCTGATCGCCTCGAGCTGCTCTGTTTCCGGAGTTGTGACCCAGTCCTCCGACGCCGGTCGGTCAAGCGTATTTAGCTGGATACGATCTGGTCGTATCTTTCTCACCGCTTCACGAAGTGCAGCAAGCTCTTCCCTCTCCATATTCACTGATGGTATCAGAAAGATCTCCAGCCAGATCTGACCGTGAAACTCCTTTCCAAACTCGATCATAGTGCTGATGATATTTTCTATTGCGAGTCCAAAAACGGGTTGGTGAATATATTGAAAGGTCTTTTGATCAGTACTGGTCAACGTAGGAATGACAAGATCTGCATAGGAAAGATCCTCTCTGACACTTTTATCGCCCAACAGACTTCCATTCGTGAGGACGGCGACCCTGTACTCGGGATACTTCGTTTTCAGATGTCTGATGACCCGGCCTAGTGATAGAGAAAGTGTCGGCTCACCGGAACCGGCAAACGTTATGTAGTCGAGTGCCGGTCTTTCTTCGAGGATCTCATCCAGCTGGGTGATCACCTCCTCTGTAGGGAAAAACTCTGCTCGTTTTGTCGTAAGGCTGGTCGTATGTCCGCATTCGCAGTATACGCAGGAATAGGAACAGGTCTTGAAGGGCAGAAGATCGATGCCCAGTGATTTCCCAAGCCTTCGGGAATTTACCGGACCGAATATATGGTTCTCTGTCATTCTTTATTCATCCCTGGCTTATAATTAAACATGGACCTTCTCATGCATATCTATTGATGTACTTGAAGATAAAAATATGATTTTTGGAATTTTTCAGTTACTCACAGAATCGTTTATCTGATTTTGTTGATCCTGCTTTACGGGAACTTCGGTCGAGCCAGCCTGCTTTTGCAGAACTGTATGCGTCGAATGCCGGCACATAGGGTTTGATATCCAAAAGGGGTGTTCCGTCAAGAAGATCCACATTCTCTATTCTGAT
>DALTVZ010000001.1 GCA_029987315.1 Methanocorpusculum sp. | reverse complement strand
GTCAAAAATGCAGTCTATAAAGTGATTCGTGCAGCAAATGCTGATGATTTGGGAAAACATATCGTCGTGCAAGGAGGGACATTTAAAAACGACGCGGTTCTTCGAAGCTTCGAACAGGAACTGCAGCGTGAGGTCACTCGACCCGTTATCGCAGGGATATCGGGGGCATACGGAGCTGCTCTATTTGCGAAGGATACAGCGTTAGAAGGATCTGGTCTACTTACCTATGAACAGCTTGCTGATTTTATTCACACTGCAAAACCTATCACCTGTAAACTATGTACGAACCACTGCAGTCTGACCGTCAACTCATTCGATAACGGACGCAGATTCGTCTCAGGAAACAGATGTACGAGACCTCTTGGAAAACAGAAGGCGGATCTTCCGAATCTGGCGAAATGGAAGTATGATCGGCTGCTTTCATTGACTGGTGTCCCCGGACCACGCGGAAAGATCGGCATACCTTTTGGACTCAACATGTTCGAGAATCTTCCTTTCTGGCATGCATTCTTTACCAAACTCGGTTTTGAGGTGGTGTTATCCCCAGAATCATCCCGCAGCATCTACCGACTCGGACAACACACCATTCCTTCGGACACGGTCTGTTACCCGGCAAAACTTATGCACGGGCACGTGATTTCCCTCATCAATGAGGACATCGATACGATCTTTTACCCCTGCCTGCCTTACAATTTTGATGAAGGGGCGGGAGACAACCATTTCAACTGTCCTGTCGTCGCCTACTATCCAGAGCTTCTTGCAGCAAACATTGCCGAGCTTACCAAGGTCAGATTCCTGATCCCGTACTTCGGTCTGCACAGACCCAAAGATTTTTCCAAACGCGCTGCAACCTACTTCAAAAAAGAGTTCGGCATCCCAAAGCATGAAACAAAGGCGGCAGTTCTAGCTGCATATGATGCCTATGAGACCTACAAGGCAGAAATTCGCGAAAAAGGCGAAGAATACATTCGCTATGCCAGAGAAAACGGAAAAAAGATCCTAGTTATGGCAGGCAGACCGTATCATATCGACCCTGAGATCGGTCATGGGATCGATGAACTCGCCGTTTCTTATGGATTTGTTCTTATCAGCGAGGACGCCATCTCACATCTCGTGGAAAAAGAACCAAGAAAGGTTCTCAATCAATGGACATACCAGTCAAGACTTTACTCTGCCGCCAGATATGTCTGCACTCAACCAGACATGGAACTGATCCAGCTGGTCTCCTTTGGTTGCGGGATCGATGCGATCACAACAGATGAGACTCGTGATATCCTTGAGACCGGCGGAAAACTGTACACCCAGATCAAGATCGATGAGATCACCAACCTAGGGGCGGTCAAGATCCGTCTTCGGAGTCTGATCGCTGCGGTGGAAGCGCGGGAGAGAGCGTAATATGGCAGAACTGGTATACGATGAAACTGGAAGACTCCTTTTCACCGAGGAGATGAAAAACGAGTATACGATCATCATGCCCCAGATGCTTCCGGTGATGTTTCATCTTTTGAAGAGGATCATCGAACTCGAGGGATTTAAGATCGATATTCTTACCTCGACCAATCGGGAGATCGTGGAGACCGGACTGAAGTATGTACATAACGACACCTGCTATCCTGCTCTTCTCGTTATCGGTCAGTTGATCGAAGCTGTTCAAAGTGGAAGATATGACCCGCACAAAGTGGCCCTCCTTATCAGCCAGACCGGAGGAGGGTGCCGTGCCTCGAACTACATCCACCTTCTCAGAAAAGCACTAAAAAAAGCGGACCTTGAGTTTATTCCTGTGATTTCAATCAATCTTTCTGGTTTAGAAAAAAATCCTGGTTTTGACATCCCACTAAAAGTTGCACGCCGACTCATATTCGGCATGTTGTATGGCGATCTATTAGTTCATCTCGGAAATCAGTGCAGACCATATGAGTTAGAAAAAGGAGCGACAGATGCTCTGATCACACAATGGACAAATGATCTCGTTGACCTTTTCGTCCATGGAAAAGGAATGAGCCGCGGGCAGATGATAAAGTATATGCGGAAAATGATCCGCGATTTCGCAGCAATTCCCCGCAGTACAGAAAGGAAGATACGGGTCGGTATTGTCGGCGAGATCTATATCAAGTATGCCCCTCTAGGCAATAATAACCTTGAGGATTTCCTAACCAGCGAAGGTGTAGAGGTAATCGTCCCAGGTATAACCGACTTCATGCTCTTCAAATTCAACAACAGGTATGTTGATGTGGATCTGTATGGTGGTAGCAAACTCAAAAAGATAGCAATAGGTTTTGCCCAAAGGTATATTGAAAACTGTCAGAAATCCATGATCAATGTGATCAAAGAAGAGGGAAGCTTTCGTGCTATGGGAACATTTTCCGATCTGCAGAAATGCGTCAAAGGATACCTTGGATACGGTAACAAAATGGGAGAGGGCTGGCTCCTTACTGCAGAGATGCTGGAACTTATACAATCAGGCACCCCAAACATTGTATGTACACAGCCATTTGGATGTCTGCCGAACCATGTGGTTGGGAAGGGCATGATGAGAAGACTAAAAATCGACTATCCTGACTCAAACATCGTTGCGGTGGATTATGATCCCGGAGCGACCCGCATCAATCAGGAAAATAGAATCAAACTGATGCTGGCAAATGCTAAGTCTGAGTGATCCTGCTAACTCTAGAAGTTATATCTCCACATGTTTTTGAAATCTCTTTGACTCTTCTATTCATTTAGAGATGAAAAACAACAGCATATTTTTTTTAAGAAGTCAGACGGATAAAAAAGAACAGACCGTATAAGAGTCTAAGTTCGGGCGAGCTTATGTGAAACGGGGTGCCCGCCTCACATAAGGGTATGTTCAACTATTTTTACCTTAAGAAAAGAAATCGCATTATTTGCGCATTCCTTTCTTTGAGGGTTCTTCGCGTGCTGGGGCTGCTTTGGGAGCTGCTGTTGGTTTAACAGGTGCTGCGTCCTTTTTGCCTGCCGTAGGTTTGTTCTGCATTTGGTTTTCACCTCGTTTTTTAGTGAGTGATTACACAAATAGTGTGGCTACCTGCTGTTGGATAAATTTCAGGGCGAGACGATTTCCGTCTTCCCGGCACCTCATTTATCTCAATGGCTGCAGCATTCGGAGGTTGGTCAGACCCCCTATCCGGCTCCCCGGTGTAAGTTAACCCACGTCGCCTCAATCCTGTGGAACTTCCTATGTTTTATGTTGATTTATCACTGTAAATACTTATGTGAAGGCAAAATAAAAATATCGGCACATTCGCCTTAAATCGCTATATTAGGAGAGTTTTCAGGAGCGAATAGAACAGCGCGGACACACACAAAACAATGTGAAATGCGCGCAAGGCATCGCCCAAAAAAGCCTCAGAATTTGACGCGAGACATCCAACACGGTTAAAATATAAGATACACCATTATTGGAAAAAGAAGGAGATACACTATGCCAACCACAAGGAAGATCCACTCAGCAAAAGCGAGCGGTTTTTTTGAGAAATGCATGGCAGATTCGGAGGCATATCCCCGACAGCACATCGAAATATATGTCCGTTCCCCCTGATCCATCGCGCGAATAAATAATGAACCTGCTGCATTGCCGATAACATTGAGCCGATACTTGAGCGGAAGACGGTGGTCGGACCAGCGAAAACATTTGCAAGCAAAGGCGGACTGGATCTTCTTGAACGCCAGAGCGAAAACAAAGAGGTATCGAACGGTCAAACTCATGACCGTTATAAATAGCCGGGGAACATGCAAACGAGAAGCCCCCTCAAGCATATCCTGCATCGTTGTTGTGGCTGAAAGAAGGATGATAAACGAGAGTGAGATGATGAATTTGGCGAAGAGAGATAGTCCAAAAATCAACGACTCCCAGTACATAGTGATCCCGAACGGAAAAGAAAACAAAACATGGTAAAGATCGTAATACGGATTTCCAAAGAACGGCTGAAGAAGAATGAAGAACAATCCAAACGGCGTGATGAGCATAAGCCGAACGAGATAATACCTTATTGAAGCGCCGGACAGAAGATAGAGGCCGCAAAACAGCACGTAGATCACGATTAGGGCAAACAACTGTGGCCAGGCTATGATCTGATCCCCGATCCTAATGTAAGGTAAAACAACTGTTATCAGAAGCCCCAATAAACAGAGAATGAGTTTGACACGTGAATCCATTGAGTGGATCGGGCTTTTTCGATAAGCCTCATGCTCTATATCAAACAGTTCATCGATCAACGTCATGTTTGGTGAGGATGGTGATGATGATGTCCATTATGACTATCAGAAGAGTCTTCTAGGCTGGACATGGTATAAGATGCCTTTTTTTCGCGGGAAACAGGCTCTTTTCCAAAAGCTTTCATGAATGCATCCTCAGCATCCTGGTAGGTGTAGGCGGACTCGATGTTCACCCCCTGTGACTGGAGGTTACGGATGAGTTTTGGAAGTGTGGGCAGTTCTAGGTGGGCACGGGCAAGCAACTCATCCTGCAGGAAAATTTCTTGCGGAGTGCCGTACCCAGTGATTTCTCCCTTCTCCATGACATACACATAGTCTGCCATCTCTGGGACCAATTCCACCTGATGTGTCGAATATATGACCGTAAACCCATATTTTTCAGGGAGAGCATTCAGAAACCCAAAGAGTTCCTTGACCCCCTGAGGATCGAGACCTGCTGTCGGTTCATCAAGTATGAGGACTTGTGGTTCCATGGCCAAAACTCCGGCGATGGCCACACGCTTTTTCTCGCCGCCTGAAAGGTGATGAGGAGCCCTGTTGCGTAGATCTTCTAGGCCAAGCATTCGAACAACAGAATCCACACGATGTGAAATTGTCTCCTCATCTAATCCAAGGTTGCATGGACCAAATGTGATGTCCTGTTCGACCGTAGTTGAAAATACCTGATCATCCGGGTTTTGAAAGACGAGCCCGACAAACTTTCGCACCTCGTGGATGTTTGCCTTGGTTATGGGTTCGCCTCTGATCAAAACTGATCCTGACTTTGGCTTGAGAATGCCGTTTAAATGACGGAAAAGTGTACTTTTTCCAGCTCCGTTTGGACCGAGAACAGCAATGCGTTGTTTCCTTCCGGCGATGAAATTGATATTGTTCAGGACAGGTTCTTTGGATGTGCTGTATGAGTAACAAAGATCCCGGGTTTCAATGAGGTGCATTGTAATGGATTATGTATGTTTCGAGGACATAAAGACGATTGAATTAGTATTACATGAGAGACAAGAATCAAAGTGAAGAAGACGTACACACCACCATACAAAATGCAATGGATTTTCTCAATAATTTATCCAAATATTGACCTGACAAAACCCTTAATCCCTATTTTCCCAAATGTTCCATAAAGCTCGGGTTTCATCGCCAAACGTTTCAGCAGATCCGAGGGGCGATCCATATCACCAAAACGAGTGATGAGATCAAGTGT
>DALTVZ010000084.1 GCA_029987315.1 Methanocorpusculum sp. | reverse complement strand
GCGAATCGGCGCGAATCCCGCCCTTCGGGCTCCCAGAATCGGATTTGCTTTTCCTCACTTTCGCAATCCAGCTACGCTGTCTTGCTCATCCCTCATCGGGAGCGTTCGGGCAAATCCTATCGCCGCCCCAGCGGCTCCCAATGGTGATTCCCACCTCTCTATCTCAGATTGTTTAATGGATATTTCTCTCACAGGAGGCGCTGGGGCGCCGACAGGATTTGCCCGAACGCTCCCGATGAGGGGCGAGCGAGTCGAGGACCGAGACTTGCGAGAGTGAGGAGAAGCAAATCCGATTCACTCGCCCGAAGGGCGGATTCGCGCTGATTCGCGGTTGGTTTTATCTCATGTTTCCACATCCAACCAGACTCTCTCTGAATTGGATCCACACCAACACTGAGTAAGTCCTATGTAAAAAAAATCTTAGGTATTTGAATTATGAGGGAAGGTTAATAGAGAATCTCAAAAATCTGAATTGCAATATCTTTATTAACAAATGCATAATATATAGTATAAGTTGAGAGATTGGAATGTCAAACAAAAAGGAAACAACAACAAAAACTCATAATTGCGAAACATTACTCGGAGAGATAAATGCATACTGCATGGGTGATGGAAGAAAGAGAAGTAAGTTCACAAAATTAGTTTTAGGTTCTGGAAGAAAATTCAGGTGAGATTATAACCGGAATTACTATTAAGTGGACAAAACGCTGGCGTCTCGATGAGGCAATGTCAGCGTGGGAAGCTACAAAATGGCACGGGTTATATTGTATATCTAAAGAACGTGGTGGAACTCCCGAAAGACCAGTTTATATTGGGATTAGCAATGCCGAAAAAAACACAATAAGTAATAGACTGAAAGATCATAAGCAGTCAAAATTGTCCTCAACTCAAGGACCCTATTTTGTTAGATTTGGGCAAGTTCAAAATCAACTCCAATATACTACCTACGCAGACGTTCTTGTGATTGCAGAATCTGCATTGATATCTTACTTAATGAGAAATGGATACAAACTAAAGAACAAACAAGTAAAGAGAAAAATTGCGCAAGACTTTCCAATTTACATATATAATGTCGGAGATTTATTCTTTTTTCTGCAACGTTTATCTAGTAATATTCAACTATAATTATCGTACAAAAGACGATGTTATTTCCAAAACCAAAGTATTTCACTCAGTATCATTGGAGAAGAGCGAACTATTACTAACATAACTATAGTGTTTAGATAGTTCTTTACTCACCATAGTAAGTATTCAGTATTTTTTCAGTTTTTTCTATTTACCGCTTGTAACAGAGAAAAATATAGATTGGGTGAATGACTACTAAAAAATTATTGATTCTTAATTATTACCAGAAACCCAAACGCAAATATATTTTTGAGTTGTTGAAATTTTCTATCAACCTATTTTTTCAGCAAGAATAGTTTAAAGCAATGTGCTTGCACCCCATATGTCCACTCCCCCCTATAAAAAGAAAAAAATGAGAGGGAGGAGGAACAAGGTTTCGTAGATCAGCGGTCGCCTGTCCAGAACAGGTGTCCAAGGACCCTGTATGTGTACTCGAGCTCCTCAAAGACAACAATTTTATGCTTCTTTAAGAGATTGACACCCGGTTTTAAGCTGTCTCCTCCGACAAAGGCCCCCACAAGCAGATTGTCTGTTCGTTTGGCGTTGTCGATCAATATCTGAGCGACCCGGTCGGGTGCCAGAACTTTGTTCGGGAAGTTGACAAGGATCGCCATATCCCAGAGACCTGGATGTTTACACAGAACATCGAAGACCCCCCGGAATCTTGCCTCAGTTGCATCGCCCAAAAGGTCGATCGGGTTGTTCTTGTTCCAGAACGGCGGGAGGAAGGTGTTCAGCTCATCGATGATGTGCTTTGGAAGATCAACGATCTCGATACCCCATGTCTCGGCATAGTCATTAGAAAGAACGGCAAAACCACCAGCATTGGTGATGACCACGGCACGACGACCGCTGAGAGGTTTTTTCAGATTGCTAAGTGCCTTTGCGACCTGGAAAGATCCGGGAATGGTCTTGACCGGAACAACCCCGCACTTTCTGAAAGCCTCCATGTACACATCAAATGAACCGGAAAGCGAACCTGTGTGGGATGCTGCGGCAGCCTGACCTCTTCTGGAAGATCCTGCTTTGATGGCGACGATCGGTTTTATTTTGGTGATCTCCTTCGCCATTTCCATGAATGCCACACCGTTCTTGATCTCTTCAACGTAGAGGATGATCGATTTGGTGTGAGGATCACGGGCCGCGTAGCTCATGTAGTCAAGGAAATCCAGATCACACTGGTTCCCGACACTAACGACCATAGAGTATCCCATCTCAGAACCTTCTGAAAGGGACATGCCTACAACAGAGTTGACGATGGCTCCCGACTGGGAGATGAATGCAATGTCGCCTGGGAGAGGTGAGGTGGACACATAGGTCGTATCAAGCTTATAGGGCGGAAGGATCAGACCAAGACAGTTTGGACCGACGATCCGAATACCGTAGCTCTTTGCGATCTCGACCATGCGGTTCTCAAGTTCACGGCCGCCTTCGTCCATCTCCTTGAATCCAGCGGTGATAACGACCGCCATCTTGACGCCTTTTTCACCGCACTCAGCCATGATACCTGGAACGAGCTCAGCTGGTACAGTGATCACGACCATATCCACATGTCCGGGAATAGAGGTCACTGTTGGATAACACTTGACGCCCTGGACCTCGGTACGTTTGTCGTTCACCGGATAGACTTTGCCTGGAAACTGGAGAATATTTCTAAAAGCCGCATATCCCATCTTGGTTGGATGATCGGATGCCCCTATCACTGCTACGCTTTTTGGTTTGTAGTAGTTGAGAGGCACGAGCTTTTCTAGATCATAGTGTGCCGGAAGTTCGATCGGGCCATCCTGAATTATGACACGTGCATCGACTGCGCAGCCTCCTTTCTCGTAAAGCCGCAGCGGGTTGATATCGAACTCAACGACATTCTCGTTCTTTTCGAAGAATGCACAGGTGTTCTTTAACGTCTCGAAAAGGAACTCCTCGTCGAGTGCGGGCTGGCCACGATATCCTTTGATGAGTGTGTATGCTTTGATCTGGTGGATGAGGCTTCTGATATCTTCATCATCACAAGGTAAGAGCCGGATCCCGACGTCTTTATAGAACTCGACCAATGTGCCGCCAAGACCAAAGGTAATGACACGGCCAAACGCCGGATCGATCTTTCCACCGATGATCAGTTCAAGGCCGGGCTTAGCCATCTCTTCGACGATGACTCCTTTGATCTCTGCGGAGGCATCATAGGCTTTAGCAGATGTTACGATTTTATTGAATGATTCTTTTGCTTCAGCATCCGTTTTGATCCCAACGATCACTCCGCCAGCATCGCTTTTGTGGATGATCTGGGGTGAGACGATCTTCATTACTACGGGATAACCGATTTTTGTTGCGGCTTTTGCAGCATCGTCGGATGTCTGGACGATCTCAAAGGCCGGAGCAGGTACATTGAATTGGTGCAGAAGGCCATATCCTTCTGCTTCAGAGAGCATTTTTGTAGCTTTGACTGACATATCGGAACTCCTGTAGTTTTCTCTTCCGCAGAAGTCATCCCCCGCGAATTTGAATTATTCATTATTTATCATGTAGAATCGATATATAGTCTGTGGTTTGAAATTATTGTTCTGCGGTCATCTATATGAAAATTCAACGTTTGTCGAACTCACGCGCAAGTTTTGACGACAACTTTTCAAGACACTTTGATGATTTTTACAGATTCTGAGCTATTTTTAGAATCTGATAGCCGATTAAATCGTTTTGCGGCACTGAAATATTATAAAAAAGTCTGATCGGATTTTTCCGATCAGTAATGCTGGGTCTCAGATCATTCTGCCTGATCTTTCAGAGTGTTTTCTCCCGATATGGGATTATCTTCGGTAAATTTACTGCGGTATGCAGTTAATGCTTCTGCGTACTCCTCGGATGCAAGAAAGCCTGTAAGAAACATGTCGCTTGTCTCACACGGGGTATCGCTTTCTAATACTGCTTGATTGGCAAAATAAAGACCCATCGATTTGCAGTAGTTGATCAGACTCTCTGTGGACTTCTTCTCTTTTTTGAGCTGCTTTAAGGCCTTCTTGGCCGTTTTTGTTCTCTTTGCAAGTATCTTAGAGGCTTCCTTACTTGCTTTTTTGTCTTTTTTAGATTTACCTGATGCCATTTTCATCAAATCTCCGTTTACCATGAATTGTGAGTGTTGCTATTAATAGTGTTGTATCGGGTGCAAAAACATAGAATTTTTTTTTCGAAAAAACGATCTGAGTACAGATCCAGAAGATCTCTCATCCTGGCTGAAAATATAGGGTGCTTTTTATCTTCGACGTCCAACCTGTATCCAGGAATCATGAAAAACGGAAATATGCGGAGCAATATCCATCCCGGGGATGCGGTGGCAATTGTACTAAAAAACGATCAGTCGACCGGAGCTTTGACGTTTGGACGGGTCGCTGATATCCTGACAAACTCCCCCACCCACCCGCACGGGATCAAGGTCCGGCTCACCGACGGATCGGTTGGCCGGGTACAAGAGATCTATTGACGCCTGAGAATGGCGATCATCCCACCTTTTTTTGCGCCTACATCACGGCCGACAGCTTCACACTTTACCATCAGCAGATACGCGATAGGGGGACAGACCGTGTACTCGGTCAGACTTTCGTAGTTTGCAAGTCCTTTTGCTATGATCAGCGTTGCTTTGCTGACCGCATCCCTGACCTCTTCGGGAAAAAAAGGCGGATGTGCCCCAAGTTGTGCTCCGCCGCCTGAATGATATACTGCGTCGGCCGCTTCTTCGAGCCGGATATCTGCCGCCTCGGTTACCGTCACATCATTCAGCATCGGTTTATCCTTCACAACGATGGTGACGTGAGAGCCATGCTTTCTAAGTGCTTCACAGAACAATTTGTCGAAGATGACCTCGCCGCAGTTATCGGTGAAGTAGACCACACGGTCGATAAGTTTGAAAAACTCCTCCGAGTCGTCAAGTGCCAAAGGTTCTGCCAGTTTCTGTTCGAAGAATGCCGCCAGATCGGTCGAAACCTCATGGCCGGTCACTCCGTAATCGATGGTGTTTCCAAGGATCGCGGCGGTCATAAAATCGTGGAGGGTGTTGAGTTTTGGGCGGACGATCTCGGCAACCAAAGCTGCGGCGGCGTTGTCGCGGATCTTCACCTCGGTGTATGGATCATCTGAACCGATCAATCCATAGCAGGTTCGGTGAACTTCTCCGGCTGCGACCGCGACCCCCGCATCATTTTTTGCAAACTGATCGTAGACTTGAGCGCATTTGACTTTGACCCTGTCCAAGACCTCCTTGTCGTTCGTTACACTTTTTGACTGTTCCAGGACTTTTGTCAGGAGACAGTCTCTACATTCAGGTGCTAATTTCATAAAAAATACTCTCCAAAACAGGTATGGGGTCGTCGCGATTTGAACGCGAGTCAGAAGACCCCCAGTCTCCTAGGATGCCAGGCTACCCTACGACCCCTTGCTCCACTATTATTAGCCGTCATCTCATTATTAAGTTGCGGTTTTAACGGCAGAGATATTCTTGGTTTCTTCATGATCTTTTCTTCGACGGATCTTTGACAACGAAGGAAAGGATAAGCGCCGCGGCGGCGATGAAAATCCCGATAGCGTTCGTGATATGGAACCCGTACATGAATGCAGCCTGATCCAGATCTGCAAATGAAAGGATAAAACCAGCTTCGGATGTCAGGGCGGTGAAAACGGCCGCGTATAGGGCGATCCCTACCACCACACCAAGGTAAAGGGTCGTGATCATCAGAGATGAACCGGTACCTTCCTCACCCTCCGGCATATGTTCAACGATCCTGCTGGAGGCAGCTCCGCCGCCGATACCCCAGACCATCCCCATAAGGACCAGGCTCGCGACAAGCGGTATTATCCCCCATTCGGGGATGATGAACGTATAGATCAGATTCGTTCCCGCGAGGCACGCGAAGGCGGCGATCACAAACCCGCGGCGGCCGGTCATATCCGACCAGTGACCAAGAGGGATCGAGAGTGCCGCCGTTACTGCTGGCGGAATAAACAGCATGAGGCCGCTGACCGCCGGATCGAATTTCATGCCTATCGAAAGATAAAACGGAAGAAGATACAACAGACCTGCACAGGTTATCTGGCTGATCAGAAATGCCGTGGCGACGAACGTCAGTTTTCGTCTCCGAAAGATCCTGATGTTCAGTGCCGGATGACTGCTTTTCAGTTCTGCAGCAATAAATACGATCAGCGAAACGAGGCAGATACACAGCGCCGAGATGATACGCGGATCGGTCAGTCCAAGATGCGGCAGACGCTCCAATGCAAAGACGCCGGACACCATCAGACAGAACAGGGCGGCGGCGCCTTTGATATCAAAGGGCGAACGCTTCGGTATGGAAACATGCGGAATTGTCCGAAGGGCAAACAAAACCGCGAAGATCCCTATCGGGATGTTGATGAAAAATATCCAGTGCCAAGAAAGGAGGTGGGTGATGATCCCGCCGACCGCCGGCCCGAGCGCAAATCCGATCGAGGAGGCCGCGGTCAAAACACCCATCGAGACGCCGAGCATCTTCGCCGGGAGATACTTGACGCAAAGCATGGTGGCGGAGGCCGCGATCATCGCGGCTCCTATCCCCTGAAATATTCGTGATATGATAAGGACGGTAAGATCCGGTGAAAGCCCGCAGAACACCGACCCGATCGTAAAAAGAATAAAACCCGCAATGAAGATGATCTTCACATACCCATGGTCCGAGAGCTTGCCAAAAATCAAGATGGTTCCGGCAATGACCAGCAGATAGGCAACACTCACCCATGATATCGTGCCGGTATCGGTCCCAAAATCAGCGGCGATCACCGGGAGAGCTATATTGACGACCGATCCGTCGAGAGCGTCCATGAAAACAGCGAGACCCACTGCTATCAAAAGCAATTTTTGGCGAAGCGGATCAAGAATGATCAGGGACATAGAGACTGCAGAATTATTGGTTTTCTTTGCTATAAATATCTCCGACCGTCGAGAAAATTCTGCGCAAAATTTCGGTTTTTATCGCGATTGGCCGGAATTATTTCGGTTAACCGAATATTACCTAAATTCCTTCGGCTCCGGGATATACGTGCCGAAAAAGAGAGATATTGGTATGCAAAATGCGTCAATGCGGCTATGTGATGTTCCGACTGGAACACTCACCTCGGTTCTTGGATTTACTGAAAGCATAAATGTAGGATTCATGAACAGGCTTTTAGAGCTCGGTCTCACCCGTGGGTCCCCAGTTCGCGTGACAGGATTAGCGCCGCTCGGCGATCCGATGATGATCTCGGTTCGAGGATGTCAACTTGCCATACGAAAACATGATGCCGCTGACATACGTGTGGTCACAGCATGAAAAAAATCACCGTAGCGTTAGCCGGGAACCCGAACTGCGGCAAGACAACGCTCTTCAATAACCTCACCGGTATGCGTCATCATGTGGGTAACTGGCCGGGGAAAACCGTCACCGTCGAAAGAAAAGAGGGGAAAATCATCTATGATGATACGACACTCGAGATCGTCGATCTTCCTGGGACTTATAGTCTAAGCGGCAGATCGCCCGAGGAGGAGATCGCCGTTAGATATCTCATGGACGAAAAACCGGATGTCGTCGTCAATATCGTGGATGCCGCACATCTAGAGAGAAATCTGTATGTTACACTGCAGCTGATCGAACTTGGTGTGCCCCTCGTTCTCGTTCTGAATATGAACCGTTATGCTGACGCGGAAGGATTTATTCTCGACACAGATATTCTGCATGAGATGCTCGGTATCCCGGTCGTTAAAATCGAGGCGATCGATGAGACCGGAAAAGATGCACTCGTCAAAGAGATCCTGGCAAGGCCAACCGCACCGGAAAAAAGTATCAGGTATGACCACGAGCTTGAGGAGCATATCGAGAAGTCCGCGGCTCTCACCGGATCACGCTGGGCCGGGATACAGGCCCTGATCCATGGATCGAACGATCCCGAGATCGAGGCGGCCAGGAGCCATCTTACTGGAATGTATGGCGTACCACCAAACGAGATCTTTGCGGATCAGAGATATGGTTTCATTGCCGGCATTCTCCATGAAGCCGTGGATCATATGGAGGCGGGCGGCAAAAATCAGTCCGAGCGGATCGATCGGATCGTGACAAGTAAATGGTTCGGGTTCCCGATCTTTCTCGCGGTCATGTATCTGATCTTTCAGATCGTGTTCGCGGTTGGAGCACCGGTCATGGATCTTATCGAGGGAGGCTTTGGGCTGCTGTCAGATTTTGCCGCAGAGGGGCTTTCTTTCGCCGCGGCACCCGACTGGGTGGCATCCCTCGTATGTGACGGGATCATCAGCGGTCTCGGTTCGGTCGTGATCTTCCTGCCAAATATCTTCCTGCTGTTTCTGCTTCTCGCGATCCTCGAGGACTCAGGATATCTCGCACGCGTAGCAGTGATTATGGACGGGATCATGCACCGACTCGGTCTTCACGGAAAATCATTCATCCCGATGATCCTCGGATTTGGATGCAGTGTTCCGGCGATCATGGCGACCCGCACGCTGGAGACGGAACGCGAACGGTTTCTCACGATCCTGATAACGCCGTTTATGTCATGCGGGGCGAGACTGCCGGTGTATCTTCTGCTTGTCGGAATCTTCTTTGCGGCGGGGGTCCAGGGATTTGTAATGTTCTCTCTCTATCTGCTCGGCATTCTTGTGGCCCTCTCCGCCGGGCTTCTGTTGAGAAAAACATTGTTCAAAGGCGAGTCGTCGGCATTCATCCTTGAGATGCCTCCGTATCGGGTCCCGACCATCAAAGGGATCCTGACACATGCAGGCGAACGGTCCTGGGAGTTCCTCCGAAAGGCCGGCGTTATCATTTTCCCGGCTGTCCTCCTGATGTGGCTTTTAGCCTCGCTTCCGTTCGGCGTTGAGTATGCCTCGGCCGAGTCGGTGATCGGGACGATCGGTTCAACGATAGCTCCGATCTTTGAGCCGCTTGGGTTTGGATTTGCTGAGGCCAGCGTGGCGATCATCATGGGTCTTGTCGCAAAAGAGGTTGTTGTCGGAGCATTCGGGACGCTGTATGGTGTGGGAGAGGAGGCACTTTCTGATGTGCTGATGAATGTGTTCACGCCGCTTTCGGCATACTCGTTCATGGTGTTCATCCTGCTCTATATGCCATGTCTTGCGGCAATGCTCACGATCCGTCAGGAGACCCGCTCATGGAAGCTAACAGGACTTGCGGCATTTGGTATGTGTGCGATCGCCTGGATCGTTTCATTCGTCATATATCAGGGAGGGATGCTTTTTGGTCTTGCCTGAAGAGATCTGGACACTCCTCTTCCTGATAGTTTCAACAGGAATAATTCTTCTGTTCATATGGGCGGTGAAGAAAAATCTGCGGGGAGAGGTATGCAGCTGCGGAGCAAAATCATGTATAAAATGCAGGGAGTGTAAAAACACAAAAAAATAACGAATGAAAATATTTTTATTTTTTTCCGGCGACGAACTCACGGATCTTCTGGATCGTTACCGTGCTCAGTTCGTGTTCCATAAAGCAGGCATCTTTGTCAGCTATCTTTGAAGGGACACCGATCATCTCCAGAAACTCGACCAGAACGTCATGACGGAACTTGACTTGTTCGGCGATGATCCTGCCGGGTTCAGTAAGGGTGACACCCTCATATTTTCTGTAGATGACCAGTCCTTTTTTATCCAGTTTCGCAAACATCTCACCGACAGAGGAGGGGCCGACATCCAGTTCTTGTGCCACGTCTCTGCTTTTTGCGTACCCTTTCATGAGAGAGATATTGAGGATGGCCTCGAGATAATCCTCCTCTTTCATGGTGAGGCGATGATTGTATGATGCCTGAGGGATCGGATCCATGGTATAGTGTTGGGAGGATTGGGTAATCAGGGTTTGTTTAAATGCCCGGATCATTGAACGGAAATAAGGATCCTGCAGAAAACTAAAAAAAGGATGGGAAAAAATCAAACCAGCTTCTTCAGCACCCGCTCCTTCTTCTCCCTTGCCGCCTCTGCCGCCCGATCGACCCCTTTCTTCATCTCATCAAAATCCCTGCCCGGACGATCCACGACCTTCTTCAGCGGCGTATACGGCGCCTCACGGAACTTCGGCAAAAACTCCCCTTCAACGCCGTTCTTGATCAGACGTGAGACCCCCGGACCTTCCCGAACAAACCCGATCCTCTCCATCCGCACACCCGCACTCCCGACCACACGGATGATCTCATCCGCAAACTCTGGCGGAGCGATCACGAGGAGAGCATCCAGACTCACGCCCAGATAATCGATACCCAGCTTGTCCAGCAAAGCCAGAACTTTTGGAGCGATCAGACCACGAAGCGGAGCATCCTCGACAACCACCGTAGCACAAGCCGTTTCTGCGATCTCGAACACATCGCCGCGAAGACCGCCGTTCGTGATATCCGTCATGGCATGGATGTGCAGGAAAACCTCAGAGTTGATCAAAACATCACAAGCCTTCAGGAAATTCAGATTGATCGTCTCCTCAACAACATCAGAATTACCAGAATAGAGCGCCGCCGTAGCAATTGTTCCTCCGCCTGCCCCTTCCGTCATCAAAAGAACATCGCCGGGAACCGAGGAGCGCCGGGCGGTCACGTGTTTTGCCACGCCGACAACACCCACGCACCCCGTCATCCGGTCGCCAAGGACCATGTCCCCGCCGATACGCAGAGTCGATCCGGCGATAAGCGGAACGCCCAACGCATCCGAGACGGTCGTGATCCCGGCCGTATAATCAAACAGCTTTGCCACATCCCCATCATCAGCGATGTGCACATCCGAGATCAGCCCAACTGGTCGGGCTCCCATCACATAAACATCGCGAAGAGTCGCCCGCGTAGCATGGAACCCTGCAAGGAAAGGAAAATCCGAAAGCCGCGAATGCATCCCGTCGACCGTTGTTATGATATACTGACCGTTTGCCTCAACGACCCCGCCGTCGTCCATCTGATCCACCCCTACCTTTGCCGAGGTCTTTCCGATCACGTGAGCGATCTTTCTGTGTGCATAGAAATCCCCCGAGCCTCGGGACCCGACACCAAACTCGCCCATCGTAACGCCGGCATGTTCATACTCAAAAAGATCGCCCTTCAGCCCGCTCGTGACCTTGACCTCTTCGATAACTGCCCGTGCAAGGTCCAATGCAAACCCGTCATCGATATTCTTCATATCCAGAAT
>DALTVZ010000083.1 GCA_029987315.1 Methanocorpusculum sp. | reverse complement strand
ATTTTATGCTAGTTTTTATGCTGAGGTAGTCTAGCGGTAGGGCGCGGGCCTGGAAAGCCCGTGAGGCGAAAGTCTCTCGGGAGTTCAAATCTCCCCCTCAGCGTTCTTGTTTTACAGTCGTTTTGCAATTGATTCTGCTGCCCCAAAGACGGCATGCGTATCTGGTTTTAAGATCGCGACAGGAACATCCACCATTTTTTCGATGAGAGATGCAAGGATCGGGGCACAAATTATGCCGGCGGCCCCGTCGTTTCTTGCACGAACGGCGACAATAAGACAATCTTCGAGAGAGTTTGCCGCATATCCTTTGATCCTGTACTCAGTACCGTTCGCATGTATTTTTGCCCCTTCGTTCTCATCAAGGAGAAACTTTGCTGCGATCAGGGCTATAAATTTACCGTGAGGGGGAGAAAAAACAGCGACGATTTTCTTCACGGTAGAAAGACGAGGATCCCGTTCGCCGGATGCGATCTTATACAAGGTGACAGCAGGTATCCCAGTCATATCAGAGAGTTGGCGAATGCTTAACCCCCTACGCTCAAGCTCCTCAGATAAGGCCACACGAAAATCGGTCTCAAATATTCTCTGTTCAAACATGTATACATATTATTGTATATTTTATCAGATAAATAATATCATTTGAGATTCAAAAATATCACATGCAGATAATTTCCTGCGCCATGCAGTTTCTTTTTGTAACTTAGTGTTACATTTATCACTTGAGAGAGCTTAACATAAAAACTATTGAGAGGTGGATCCTTTGGAGATATCTGAACACACGAATATATGTTTTTGTCCTTTGCACGGAATTTTGGATACGATCAGTAAAAAATGGACCCTCATGATCATCGTAGTGATCGGAAACACGGGTTCTGTAGGTTTTAACGAGCTGAAACGCGGACTGTGTGACGTCAGTTCGAAAACACTATCTGTAGCGCTCAAAGGGCTTGAAGAGAAGGAACTGGTCGAGAGACAGGTGTTGGATACGAATCCCCCGACCGTCAGATATCATCTGACCGTATTGGGATGGGAATTACGCGAACTGCTGATCCCGCTTCTCACCTGGGTGATGAAAAACGGCGAGCGTGAGGAGGAGGAATGTCCCATCCACATGCACACGGATCAAAAACCGCTCGAAGGAAAAAAAGGGAAGGATTTTATTTTAGAGGAGTGAAAAGGTCACTGTTTTTTATTCTTTGTTACGACTTTACCGCTAATATTTTTCGGGAGAGGGATCGAGGTAACACGGATCGGCCGATCCACATCTTTTACGATTGTGTTTCCTTGCATTTTTATTTCCGCGCCATCATCTTTTGCTCTCTGAGAACTTCCAGCTTTGATCGGTGCGCCGGTGTCATTGGGGCGGGCATACGTCTTCATACTGATCATTTCATTCGAGACATCCCTTGGACGCTGGGTATCCGCCATTCGAATATGTCCGTCGGTTTCCTTCGGTCGCTGCGGACTCCGAACTTTGGTTGCTGATCCTTCCAGAACTCCCCCCTCTGAAGCATCAGGTCTTTTCCTCGTTCCAACAGCAGGTTTTTTCTCACTACCGTACATCTCCTTGGGTTTGTCATTACCTCCGACATTTGCCTGGCCTGAAAGAACAGTGTCCTCCTTTTTATCACGCTTTGGAAGAGGAATGGTGTTGTCGATTTTCCGTATTTTTTTAGCACCGCCCACAAGGACCTGCGGATCCTTTTTCTTCGGAGGTTCTTTTTTCGGAGGAGCGGCGACTGGAGTTCGAACCGGTTTTGCCGGGATGATCACCGGATCGGTCTCAAAAAGATCATCCTCAGGATCCTCTGTCTCCCCTACCACAATACGTTCTTCAAATATAGCCTCGTCTTCATATTCCATGGAAAAACCTTTTTCACTTCTCTTATCCTGTTGTTCTAGCGTTTCAGACAGGTCAACGATCTCATCTTCAAAAATGACCTCATCCTTTGCCATCTTTAGAAGAGGGCGAGAGGAGTCAGGGATCTCCTCAAAGCCATAGACTTTGTTTTGTTCCGCGTTATAGATCATACGGATCTCATCTAGCTCGGCGACCCTGGGTACATTTTCTATACCGGCAAGAACGATGATGACACCCACATACTTCTTGGATTTAACAGGGTAATCACCGGCACGCATCTCAAGTCCCCTGATACTTCGGTCGATCCATTTGCGCACGGTCTGGAACCCTTTCATGGAGAGTTCTTTGGATGGACCGGAGATGAGAATGAGAGCTTTTTCTGCAGAGGTGAGGTCGCAAGGAACAGAAATCTCTTCATACACCGCTTTTTTCGCAAGTTCAACTATACGGGATGTTCTAAGATGCCCTTCATTGAACAGATACTCCTCGACCCGCAGTCTTTTTAAGAAATTTGACCATGTTGTTGGAAGTTGTTCCACAGCATAGCCGATGGCGACAAGATCCATTCCTGTGAGTGTGTTCAGGATCTCGCCGGCATCCAGTACAACTTCAGCTGATTCAACACCTCTGAGGCCAAACTCGCCGGCACGAAGAAGCAGGCCTACCCTCGCCGCAAGATCTTCATTGAGCCGTGGATAGACCTCCTCGAGGGTTGGTTTGGCAGCGACCCCATCTCTTTCTGCAGCAAGGGAGACATCTTCTGTGATCCTTGTGTACCATGTTTCGTTGTCGAAGAGAAGGGAGGCACTTGTGACCGACCTGATAGCTTCAAGGGTCTCAGAGGCGTGAGCAGATATTTTGATCCCTTCGTTTCTTCCGGGCAATGTCAAAATAGTGAAGACAGGGTCGGGAAAAGCTTCAACCAACTGTTGAATAAAATTCGGTACAAGCTCAGCCATTCTGCCACCAAGTCCGGCACATACAAACACCGCGTCGATTTCGTCCACGGCGGCATCCAAAAAACAGCTTGTGAGATGAGCTGTATCAAAATCTGATCCCCGCTCGTTATTCTCTTTCATAGGATCGATTGGAGACAAAACGATCCGATTGGCCGCTGGTATCCCAGTTATTTTATTGAGATTATCCCGATCTGAGTCGAAAACATAAGAGCGGACGCTTTTCACTCCGCTTTTTGCATCCTCACGGGATAACGTCTCAACGATCCGGCATCCCGCTCCTCCAACCCCTATAAGTAATGCCCTCATGTATGCCTGTTTCTATTATTTCCCTTGTAAAGATATAATGTTTGTAGAAAAAATCAGAGTGAATCTCTCCTGCCTGATGCAGGAGCGATGGATTTTTTTCCCCGTCGTTTTCTGCCGGTGACGATCAGGATCAGAATAAGTATCACGATGATGGCGGCAAGAGAAGCGATGCCGATCAGCGTCGTTGGAAGATTTTCTGATAGGGAGATGGTAACTTTGTTATCTGAATTAGCAACCACCACGTAACTGACATCGGTCACGGCATACCCTTCTGCTGATGCAGAGAGGAGGAGGGTCGTTCCCGGTTTAACGTTTGTGATGTAGGTCCCGTTCGCAGAGGTAACGCCTTTCACCGTTCCGTCAAAGTAGACGAGGGCATCTTGGAGAAGTTTATCATGTGCGATCACTGAAATGATTAGAGGAACGACCGAGTAGTTGAGTTCAACAATGATGTCAGATGTGGCGGGACTGAACTGGATCTCCTGGTGTTTTGAAACATATCCGTCTTTTTCTATTCTCAGATCATATGTTCCCGAGGTGTAGGTCGGAAGTTGCGCTCGGCCATATGCATCCGAGTAAGAGGCGATCTTCCCATCGATATAAACTGCGGCGCCAGAGATGGGATGTTTTTCATCGTTGTAGATGAGGATCAGCGGGGTGAATTGAGATTTAGTGAGAGACAATGTAAGGGATGTCTGATCTGTACCGATATAATGAGATAAACTGTAAGCGTCGTAAGAATCAGCATTGACGGTGATCAGATGATATGCACCTTTACCGATTGATACATGAAGCAGGCCTGCACTATTGGTCATACCCTCCTCTTTTCCATCTATGCTGATCATTGCCCCAGAGATAGCGACCCCATTCTCGTTAGTGATCTTAATGGGGACTGGAGTCTCTGAGACAAGATAGACGGACTCGCTTATGGGCATGGTGCTGATCGCGATGGTTTTCGTCTGAGAAATATAACCGAGTTTGAAAACAGATAATATGTAAACCCCTTCATATTCGACCTCAGTGAATTGGGCGGCCCCATTCACATCAGTATAGAGGGTGTTGGTCACCGTTCCTTTTGATATGGTAACGTTCGCTCCGCTGATCGCGTCATAGTTTGCATTGTTGTCAAACACATTGACGACGAGAGTTGTGGAGACGGCTGAGACCGGTCCACATAAAAAAATGAGGAGAAAAAGTACTGCAAGGATACGTTTTATCATTGTATTCATTTTTTGTGGTCAAATATTATTAGCTCATCGGTTGCTTGAGATACGGTCAAGAAGCATACCTTCAACAATGACAGGGTAGCTGGTCCTTGCCTCTTCGATCGCACTGGTGAGACGCCAGCCGCGTTCAGCGTAGATGGTGAGGAGAGGTTCGCCGCGTTTGACGTATTCTCCTGGTTTTTTATGAAGGTGAAGGCCGGCTCCGTGATCTACAGGAGATCCGGCGGCTCGGGCAATGCTGATCAGTGCCTGATTTTTGATGGAAACCACATAACCGTCTCCAGCGGATGGGACGATAAAGGAGTGTTCACCGACGGGGAAGTCGGTTGATTTGACCTTGGGGTCGCCGCCCTGGATCTCGATGATGTCCAGCATTTTTTTGAGGGCTTTGCCTTTTTTGATTTGATCGGAGGCAGCTTCGGCCCCGGCTCCAAACGCAGTCTTGCCGGTCATTTCAAGGGCAATTCCTGCAATGGCGACGCTTTTTTGAACAAGAGAGTTGGCGCCGCGTTTTCCTTCGAGGATGCTGAGAGCTTCGGAGACTTCAAGGTTGACTCCGATATCTCTTCCGATTGGAGAGCCGCCATAGGTGACTGCACATTCCACTCTGATACCTAGACGACTCCCGAGGGTAATGAGTTCATTTGCAAGTACTCGGCCTTCTGCTTCATCAGGGATTTTTGTTCCAGGACCGATCGGGATATCGATGACGCAGGTGTCGGAACCAACAGCCATTTTTTTGGCCATGATGCTTGCAAGCATCTGACCTCTGGCATCGATCTTGAGCGGATACTCGTAGGTGACGATCATGTCATCGGCAGGGGCGATGTTTGTTGATCCGCCCCAGACAATGACGCCGCCTGCTTTCTCGGTCATTTTTTTGATTTCTGATGCCGTGAAGGCGACTGGGGCGAGAGCTTCCATGAGATCGGCTGTCCCACCGGCGCCGGTGATGGCCCTCGAGCTGGTTTTTGGGATGAGGAGACCGGATGCGGCGATGATGGGGACAACGAGAAGGGTGATCTTGTTTCCAGGAACACCGCCGATGGAGTGTTTATCGACGACAGGCTTTTTCGAGAATTTGATCTGTTCTCCTGAGGCCACCATTTCCCGGGTGAGGTATTCGATCTCATCCATGTCGAGTCCGTTGATGTAGGCGGCGGTGATGTAGGCGGTGATCTCGGAGGGAGAGAGCACGTTGGACGACATGTCGGATATGATGGCAGCCGTTTCTTCACGAGTGAATTTACCTCCGTCCATCTTCTTTCGAATGAAGGCGATCGAGGCCGGCCGGGAGGCGGCACGTACATCAATGTCATCCCCTATTTCACCGCCAAGCGCAGAGTTGGTCCCAAGAGAAACGGTGGCAGATCCCTGGGTGGTGAGCGTTTTGGTGATGGAAACGGGAGCGGTTATGGTGTGTTTTGATTTTAAACGAGTGATGGTGACACGATCCCCTTCAAGAACACCTATTTGTCGGGCATCGATGTCGTTGAGAAGAATAACGGGAGTTGATATGTCGATGATATCAAGGATGAGGTTCATAATGATTCTCTTTTGGTCGGGAAAGGATAAGGATTTTGTGACGGGACGCCACGAAGTGGCGTCCTCAGTCGAGCAAGTCAACAGACTTGCGAGTGTGGACGGTTCCGCAGGAGCCGACCTTAACTGAGCAAACAGAATGTTTGCGAGTGCGGGTTGGACGCTGAAAGCGGCCGACCTTAACCGAGCAAATCTTTGATTTGCGAGTACGGGGGACCCCGAAGTGGCGTCCTCAGTCAAGCAAATCTT
>DALTVZ010000011.1 GCA_029987315.1 Methanocorpusculum sp. | reverse complement strand
CGCGGTTGGCTTTTTCTCATGTGTCCGCACCCAGTCAGTTCCTTCCCAAATCAGATATGCAGTTTGATCTCATCAGATCTTCACAAAAAAAAAGAATGTTCATCCCTTCCGCCTTCCCAAAAAACGCGGCATCACCCCCCGCTGCCCCTTCGCCGTAAGCCCGTGCCGATTCAAAGCCGTCACCACACACTGCCGCGAACAACCCTCCCGTACCGAAAGCTCCCGGACACTCAGCCCCGCATCCACCAGCCCTTTCAGCTTCCTTCGATCCAGAAGCTCCGGGAAATCATACCAGTGTCTCATCAGGGGTCACCCCCTTCTTCGACACTGGTAAGACTAAGGCCGGCTATGCCAGCCCGTTCATACCAGTGCTTCACGACTTCACCTCAATCACATACCTCTCCGAGATCGGCTTATCCGTAACATACCGCGAATACTCCGGTTCCGGGAGGCGTGCCTCAAGATCCTTCACATTCACCTCTTCATACTTCGTGATCCGGTTCTTGATCAGCTTCTTCGTCGCATCATAGATGAACTTCTTCGACAGAAGCTTCGACGCATTCGCCGCGGAAACAAACGCCAGCTCCGCAAACAGCTCAGGCAGCTCCTCACGAAGCAGCGGGACATTCACGGACTTGTTCCTCTTCTCCTCCCGCCGGAGAACAAACTCCGCAGACTCAAGCCCGCCGGCTCTGATCTCATCGACCGTCTCCAGGAACCGGACCTTATACTCCTTCGCCGCCGCTTCCAGCGCAGCCGTCATCTCCTGACAGAAAAACGCATCCGCATACTCTTCAGACGGATGAGGAAACGCCGTCTCCAGAATGGAGAGGACACATCCCGACTCCATCTTACCTGTGGGCATAGTGATCCTCCTCCTGCCGGGCGATGGCATCATGCATCTTCCGCAGCGCTATCTTTGACAGCGAGACAAGGTACTCCTCCTTCTCCGAATCGACCCGGAGCATCACCGATCCGCAGACCGGGCACCGGATCCTCTTCCGCCGCAGTTCGTCAAGGTCCCGGACCCAGAACTCCTTCGCCTCGATCCCGAAACAGTGCGGACAGGCAAACGTCACCGTGCGCCGGTACTCGGACCCGCTCACAGACCCACCTCCGCATAGCTCCGTCTTGTCACGATCCGGTGGATCGTGGACTTGTTCACGCCAAACGCCGCTGCGAGAAACCGCGGAGGTTCGCCGTCCGCATACCGTCGTCGGATATCGGCAACCTGATCGTCCGTGAAGATCCGCTTTTTTCGTCCCGAAAGCGGATGGTTGTTGTCCCAGAAGGGGATCAGCCGGAGGTTTGCGAGCCGGCAGTCCTCGATGTTTCCGTTGATGTGGTCGATATGCAGATTCAGATCGACCGGCAGATCGTCCATCGTTCTGCAGTTCCCGGCGATGTAGACGGCCCTATGCTTCGTGATGTCCACCATGAACCCCATATATCGGGCCCGGATCGAACAATACCCGTTGTTCTTACGGGAAAAGCTCAGGGGCTTTCCGGTGTTCCGCGAGATGATCTCGCCGTTTTCGGCGTCGAGTTTCCAGGTGCCGGCAAGGATCTTTGAGAGGATGACCCGGTCGGCGAGCCGGAGACCGGGGCAGGGTTTATGCTCCTGCGTCATTCTTCCTCCGGCCGTTCATTCGAGAACGTGATCTTGATGGTAAAGGTTTGACCGTCCAGGACCCCATAGGGGAGTCCCCATCCCTTAAGCTCCTCGAGGATGAAGTGGGCAAAGCGTTCGTGCATCGTGTTGACGATCGCCGCACATTGAATTGTCTTGGGGATATCGAGGGTGTTGATGATCAGATCAAGCGTCGGGGTCGCGTCGTAGTCGGCGAGGCTCCAGATCCGGTTTTTGGTGTTTCGGTTTTTGGGATCGCTGGTGCCTGCGGAACCAGGGGTTCCAGAGGATCCGGTCGGCTCGGAGGTTTTTTGTGGTCTCGGGTCGAATCTGTTGTTGCCTGTTCCCTGAAACTGTTTAGACGCTGGTTTAGGGCAGGCATGTTTTTCGCGAATGGTTTCGCTGTTTGTGGTTTGTTTCATTGGTTGATTCCTGTGATTTTTGCTAAGTTTGGGTATTTTTCTTTGAACTGTGCAATGACATCCAGGTAGATGCCGGGATGTTTCTGATAGAGGGCATCGAGACGGTTTTTGAGAGCGAGTTTTGCGCTTTCCCGGGTATCGAAGAGATAGAGGAAGGCTTTTTCGCTTTCGATGTCGCCGAAGTAGGTTTGATGGATCTGGTCGGCTGAGCAGGTTATGGTCTCTGAGCTGCCGGCATCCCTGAGGACGTTTTCGATGAAGTCGACGATCATACCGGATGCGTCTTTGCCGAACTGTTCTTTGAATTGGTAGAGGACAGGGGCTTTTGCTTCGGGGATGTAGATTTTGTAGTCAGGCATAGATGTGATGGACCTCTTTCATGTGTTTACGGATGAGTCCGAGGATGATCCTGGATGTTTCACCGTGTCGGTACGTTTTTGAAAAGGCGTCAAAGAGGTGTTTGTCCAAGTCGCCTATGCATAGAGTAAATTTTTGTGATATAGATCTCACTTCCTCCCGGGTGACCGGGATTTGACAGAGTTGATAGCAAGCATGCTGACAATCTGCTAACACATTGTTTTGTCGGAGGGTATTTGAGTGTTTCGGAAAATGCGATATTTGCTAGCAATTTGATAACAAAATAGAGGTGGTGAAAAACAGGGGTCTGATGATGAAAAACGACTCGGTTTGTATTCGCAAATAGGTATTTCGATTCCAGAATCGACTTTCGGTGATCAATTTTGATGAATTTTTTGTGATTATTTTTGGTGG
>DALTVZ010000082.1 GCA_029987315.1 Methanocorpusculum sp. | reverse complement strand
TGTCCGGTCCAAGTGTCCGTGCAAGGAGCTTGGCATCCAAGGATGCACCGAATGTGTCGACGGAAACCGGTTTATCGCGGTCGAACTCATCGATGTTGCAGGTCTTGTGCCGGATGCACACTTAGGCCGCGGTCTTGGAAACCAGTTCCTCGATACACTCCGCGAAGCCGATGCGATCATACAGGTCGTGGATGCTTCCGGAAGTACGGACGCTGAAGGAAATCCTGTTGATGTCGGCACACGAGATCCGATCGAGGATGTCGAGTTTTTGCGCTATGAGTTTGCCATGTGGATGGCAGGGATCGTCGAGAAGAACCGTGCAAAACTCGTCAGGCAGGCACAGGGAAAGGAGCAGATCCTGATCGACCTTCTTGGTGAATCACTCGCAGGTCTTCGGATCA
The DNA here is from genome assembly GCA_029987315.1 of Methanocorpusculum sp. Classification (GTDB taxonomy): domain Archaea; phylum Halobacteriota; class Methanomicrobia; order Methanomicrobiales; family Methanocorpusculaceae; genus Methanocorpusculum. Next base: position 6,190 of record DALTVZ010000082.1, on the reverse strand, counting down.
ACGCGATTCAGGTTCGAGAGGCGATCGACGAATGCGGCATCGATATTGCAAAAGCAACGACCGAGGACATCGAGAAGATGTGTGAGGTGCTCCTCCGTGTCTCTAAGCCGATGTTGATCGCGGCAAATAAGGCCGATCTTGCATCTGCGGAGAATCTTGAAGCGCTGAAAAAACTGGGCGCTGTTCCGACGTTTTCTGCAGGAGAGCTTGCTCTGAAATCCGCATCACAGGCAAAGATCCTGAAGTATCTTCCAGGCGACGCGACCTTTGCGCCGGTGGAAGGAGCAAAACTTTCCGCTCCTCAGATCAAAGCTCTGACCCATATCGCCGAGCACATGAAGAAGTTTGGCAGCACCGGTGTTCAAGAGCTTCTGAACAAGATCGTCTTTGAGGAGATCGGCATGATCGTTGTCTACCCTGTTGAGGATGATAATAAATTCTGTAATGCAAAAGGGCAGGTTTTGCCGGATGCGTTCCTGATGCCTATCGGTTCGACCCCGAAGGATCTGGCATTCCGCGTTCACACGGAGATCGGTAACGGATTTTTGTATGCGGTGGATGCCCGATCAAAGATGCGGATCAAGGATATAGCCGAGCTTAAAACCGGCGATATCATCAAGATCGTCAGCACAGCAAAATAAATCCTTTTTTTTGGCATATCTATATATGATACAAATGACCAATGTAGATTACTCATGGGAAGCGAAGTCTATCAGGCACAAATTCTCCGGGCGTTCTTCGATACCATCACCGGGACCGATAGGAATCTTACCCGTATCTATATGTGCGTGATCTCGCTCGCAAAACTGCGGGTAGTGTCTCCGGAAAAGCTCCGATTCCTTGCTGAACAGATGCAGGTCAGCAAAACAAAACGTGAACTTTCCATCGATATCCTGGATTTCATGGTCGAGGCAGCAAACTCTCTTGACTCAGGGGTCAGTCAGTCCGTATTTGGCATCACGACCCAGCAAAAGTCCGAAGACTTTAACACCGTTTCCCTCGATTCCTTATAATCCCTCATTTTTTAGATAATATTTTTTTCCAACAAGCCAATCCTATGAGTTAATCATCTATTATAGAGAAACGCTTTAACTCATGAGTGTTTTTGAGGTCATTAACGACGCCGTTACTTCCGTGAACGGTTTCGTCAATATGTATGCATGGTATCTTGCTTTCGTATTTTTGATCGGTATCGGTCTTTACTTTACCGTCAAATCGAAAGGCATCCAGATCAATCATCTGGGTGAGGCATGCAGAGTTGCGTTTACCAACTTACGTGCACAAGAAGGAAAACAAACCATCTCATCGTTCCAGGCATTTTGCGTCAGCATGGGTGCCCGTATCGGTGTGGGTAATATCGCCGGTGTGGCCGTAGCGATAGTAATGGGTGGTCCCGGTGCTATTTTCTGGATGTGGATCTTTGCATTGATCGGCGCTGCAACCAGTTTCGTTGAAACAACGGTTGGTCAGATCTACAAAGAAAAGAAGTCAGACGGCCATTTCCATGGAGGTCCGGCATTCTATATCAAGAACGGTCTTGGCAAACCAAAGTTTGCCGCCTTCATCGCACTTCTGATCATCGTCACCTATGGTCTGATGTTCATCGGTGTGCAGGCAAACACTGCAACCATTGCCTTTTCAAACGCATTCGGCACTGACCAGATCGTTTTTGCCGTGATTATTACGGTTCTTGCAGCCGTGATCATCTTCGGCGGCATCAGACGTGTTGCAAAAGTATCCACCTGGCTTGTTCCGGCAATGGCGATCCTCTGGCTCGTTCTCTGTCTCTTCATCGTCCTTGTGAACTTTACGCAGGTTTCTCTTGTCGTTGAGACGATCTTCTCATATGCATTCGGCATCCAGTCGTTTGTTGGTGGAGGAATTGGAGCCGCTATCATGTGGGGTCTGAAGCGTGGTGTCTTCTCGAACGAAGCTGGTATCGGTTCTATTCCAAACATCTCCTCTTCAGCTGATGTCAAGCACCCGGTAAAGCAGGGTCTTATGCAGTCTGTTGGTGTTCTTATCGATACGCTCGTGGTTTGTTCCGCAACCGCCTTTGTCGTCATCATCTACACAAACGTTGCATACCCCGGATACGCCGGCATCCCGGTTTCCGGAGCAGCTCTCGTTCAAGAAGCAATGAGTGCGACCTTCCTTGGAGCAGCAGGTCCGTATGTGATCGCCATCTTCATGCTGGTCTTCGCATTCAGCAGTTTGATCAGTTACTACTCAATGAGTGAGACGAATGCTAAGTTCATCACCGAAAGGAAAGGAGCACTTGTTGTTCTCCGTGTTGTGATCGTCATAATGGTGTTCATATCATCCATGATGTCCATGGGTCTTGCATGGGATCTCGCAGACACCTTCCAGGCACTTATGGGTATCTTCAACATGGGTGTCTTACTTCTCTTGAGTAAACACGCCTTCACAGCACTCAAAGACTACTTTGATCAGAAAGCTGACGGGATCGTCGATCCAGTCTTCAAAGCCTCCTGTCTTTCCGACACAACAGGTGTTACCTGCTGGTCGGACGAAGACGAAGAGTAATAATCCATCCGGATCATACTCTTATTTTTTTGATCTGCGTTTCCTGCAGAAAAGTTTTCAAAAGAAATCCTTGGGTCTTTTTCTCTTAGTAAAACCAATACTATTCCAATGGATTGTATCCTTCTTGCAAGTGGCAGTAAAGGAAACTGTATCTATGTTGGAAACGATTCCGATTCGATAATTATTGATGCAGGTCTTGGATATTTGATGCGGACACTGCAAAGTATGGATCTTAATACCAAAAATCTTCGTGGGCTTTGCATCACCCATGAACACACGGATCATGTCAGATCCGCAAAAGCATTTATAAATGCGGCACATATCCCGGTTTTTGCATCAGGCGGGACACATGACGCCATGAAACAGGGAAATCTCATTTCGACCTCGGCAGAGCGTGTGCTTTGCCATGAACACATCCCGGTCAGTGCGGGTGGTTTGAAGGTCACAACGTTCCGGGCGTATCATGATGCGGCCGAGCCGACCGGTTTTGTCATCGACGACGGAGATTCCCGGATCGGGATATGCCTCGACACCCACGAGGTATCGGGGACGATGAAGACGATCCTTTCGGCCTGTGACGCCGTGGTTTTGGAAAGTAACTACAGCTCTCCTGCGATGAAAACAGATCGGTTCCCGGAATGCGAACTCTGCCGATCCTGCGGGGCGAACTGTCTTGGTAACAAATGTGTTCTTCGGGTCTATCCCAGATATCTGAAAGACCGGATCCAGCATGACGGGCATCTTTCGAATGAAGATTCATCCGAATGTATCGCAGAACTTTCAAAGGATGTTGGGATCATCGCCCTTGCCCATCTTTCAGAAAATTACAACCGCCCAAACATCGCCCGTGAACTGGCCTTGTCTGCGGTTGGAGAAAGCGGGGCAGAGATCTATGTCAGTGACCAGCTCGCCGATTACCGGGAACGCCGGCTTGTACGGTTTGAGGTGTAAAATACATGCAGTTTTCCGAGTTTGCAGCCATATGTAATAAAATCGAAGCGACCCCTTCACGTCTTGCCACAGCTGATATTCTGGCCGAGGAGTTCCCCCGCCTCACCGAGGAGGAGCTCCCGGTCTTCGTGCGATTCATGCGCGGGAAACTTTTCCCCGACTGGTCCTCCGAGAAGCTCGGGTTTGGCCCAAATCTTTTGTACGATGCCCTCGCCTATGTTATTGGAAAAAAACGAGGCTATGTGGTCTCGGAGATGAACAACTCCGGCGATGTCGGAAAAGTCGTTGAGAGCCTTCTCGAAAAACGGGAGCAGACCATGTTCTTCTCGGAAGAGCTGGATCTTCTTGATGTGAACAACCGTTTTCTGCAGATGGCAAACTCCTCCGGCAGACGATCCCAACAGGAACGGCTCAGATCCGCCCAGTACCTTCTCTCAAATGCGAGCCCGCTGGAAGGAAGATATCTTGCAAGGCTGATGCTTGAGGAGATGAGGATCGGCGTTGGGGAAGGCGTGGTCAAGGATGCCGTGTCCAAAGCGTTTGGTGTCCCCCCTGAGGTGATCGAGCATGCTCATCAGGCACTCAACGATCTTGGAGAGGTGGCATGCCTTGCCAAATCCGATCCGAAGCGTCTATCTGATCTGAAGATCACGGCATTTCGGCCGGTGAAGATGATGCTCGCTCAGCAGGGATCCATCGCCTCGATGGTGGAGACCCATGGAAAGGTCGCCGCTGAAAATAAATATGACGGGAGCAGGTTCCAGTTCCACAAATCCGGCGGAAAATGTGCGATCTATTCCCGGCGTCTTGATGAGATGACGGCGTCTCTCCCCGATGTTGTTGAGATGCTGGATGCGGCAACAACACATGATGTTATCATCGACGGGGAGGTCATCGCCATTATGAATGGAAAACCCATGCCTTTCCAGACGATCCTTCGGCGGATCCGGAGAAAGCATGGTGTGCAGGATGCACAGGACGCGGTCACGCTTCTCCCTTGGGTCTTTGACATCCTTGCGGCAGATGGAGAGACCCTGATCGATCTTCCGTTCCAGGAACGCAGAAAGATCCTTGAGTCGGTGATGACCGAGTATGTCGCCTCGCAGATCGTGAGCGATTCTGTTGATGACATCGAAGCATACTACCATGAGTCACTTGACAATGGAAACGAAGGGATCATGCTCAAGGTTCTCGACTCACCCTATCTCCCCGGAAACCGTGGCAAGTTCTGGATAAAGATCAAGCCGGAGGTGGACACGATCGATCTCGTGGTGACCGGAGCCGAGTGGGGAGAAGGTAAACGTGCAAAGATGTTTGGCTCCTTCCTTCTCGCATGTCAGGATGAGAACGGCGATCTTCTGGAGATCTCCCGCGTGGCAACAGGCATCGATGACTCGATGCTTTCGACGTTGTATGAGCTGTTCAAAGAGAAGATCATTGCAGAAAAAGGAAAGACCGTCTCGTTTGAACCGGATGTGGTCTTCGAGGTAGGGTATGCCGAGCTGCAGAAGAGCACGAACTATGCGGCCGGATACGCTCTGCGGTTCCCGCGTTTTGTGAGGCTCCGGGATGATAAGAATGTGGAGGAGATCGAGACCCTCGAAAGCCTGATACGCAGGTATTCTCTGCAAAACAAGGAAGAGTAACAAGATCCTTGTAGCATCAATACCATTTTTACATCTGAGATAATAGTATTAGTATGAAATTTTTGTTGTCTTTTGCGGTTGTCTCCCTCATTCTGCTGTCCTGTTTGTCGGCCGGGTGTGTGGATCAGACACCGACCCAGAAGGATGTTTTGGCAGATGTGATCGCATCATTACATGCCGAGCTTAGCACGACAACGCTTAAAGCCGAGTTAGCGGCTGATTCATATGCGTCCTATCCAACACTAAAGAACGCACAGCAGATCCTTGCAATCCTCTATCAGAGAACAACGTTGGTCCATGACATTCTGATAGCGGATGAAAATGGGATTGTCATTGCCGTGTACCCAAACAATATCAAGAGTACGCTTGGTCAGGATCTAAGCCGATATCCTCCAAACAAAGAGACATTTTCATATCAGGATGCGTATGTTTCCGAGTTCATGAGAATAGAAAACGGCATGGAGGCTCATCTTCTCTCGGTACCGGTCAAGATCTCCGGAGAATATGCCGGATATATCAGTATGAGTTTTGATCCGTACCGTCTCTTTGGCGCGGAACAGCAGAAGGTTCAAGAGATGGGATACAACATCTGGGTCATGCAGCCTGACGGTATCCAGGTATTCGATGTCGACGTCTCCGAAGCAGGGGTGAATCTTCGAACCGATCCCGCCTACTCCGTCGTAAAGGACACAGCCGATATTGTCGCAGCAAATCCCTCGGGCGAGACGACCTATGTATTCACGGCAGATAACGGCACTGAAAACGTTCAAAAAACGGCAGTTTGGGACACGCTCACCTATGGTGGGAGAGAGTGGAGAGTTGTGCTGACAAAGTCAAGTATATTGTAAGCTGACAAGATACAAAATCCAAAAACATTTTTTTTAAAAAGTGAGTGAGGATATTTTTTTTCTCACGTACATACTCCAGGGCGGATTCGAACCACCGTCTCCGGCTCCAAAGGCCGGAATGATTGACCACTACACTACAGGAGTTTATCTTCCCTATATTTTCGCATGGCAAATACATGAACTTACTGATGTATTTCC